>NZ_JACJPT010000025.1:0-56794 GCF_014696195.1 Sphaerospermopsis sp. FACHB-1094
GCGTCTGGCTAAGGCGTGAAAGTCTACTGAGGGATAACTGCTCCCATGCTCCCGTTGAAGTAGAAAGTAAAGTCTAGTTTTGTCTAGGTTTTATATAGCAGTGTAGAATAGAAAACGCTGCCTTTTAATAGATTAGATATTTTATGGCTAAAAAGAGCATGATTGAGCGCGAGAAGAAACGCGCTAAAATGGTGGAAAAATACGCTGCAAAACGGGAAGCCCTGCTAGAAGAGTTCAGATCAGCAGAATCTCCCCTAGATAAGTTAGAAATTCACCGCCAAATTCAACAACTACCCCGTAACAGCGCACCTAGCCGCCGTCAAAACCGTTGCTGGTTAACAGGTCGCCCCAGAGGAGTTTACCGTGATTTTGGACTATCTCGGAACGTTCTGCGGGAATGGGCGCACCAAGGTTTATTACCTGGGGTTGTCAAGTCTAGCTGGTAGTCATTAACCCAGGGAATAGGGAATAGGGAATAGGTGACAGTAAGCAGGGGAAGCAGGAAAAATTATAACCCAGTCCCCAGTCCCCAGTCCCCAGTCCCCAGTCCCCAGTCCCCAATCACCTGTCATTGTCCACAACAACGATCAATTCCCAGACTGTCTAAGAGTAGATCGCTAACGGCGTTGGCGATCGCAAACTCTCCATAAAAGCTTTTAGAAAAATCAAAAGACTGCATTTCTGTAACAATAGCAATTACCAGAGATCCCAAATCATCTTCTCCTTCCATGCGTTGCCTGACAAAAATCTGCGCTGCACGTTGGGCAATTTTTTGATTAACCAGTTCGGGAAGAAATTCTGTATCTAGCCATAACAACAGTCGCTTTTGCAACCATTCGCCTTCTTGTTGAGGATTTTCCGTAGGTGGTAGGGTAATAGGTGGAATTGGCTGAGTCATGTTTGTATATCTTAAATAGATTTTGTGTACCAAGGTAATCTCATACCATTTTGGATTTTAGATTTTGGATTTTGGATTTTAGATTTTGGATTGTAAAAGTCTTGTTAAACAAGCTTTTAACACAAGCTTTTAATCTTTCCATATCTCAAAATCATGGTTCAAGCTGGGATGAGAGAGAAAAACGCAGCAGCAGTCCAATCACAGCTCAATGCGTTCCTTTGGGGGTTTTGTTATGATGTTCATAAACTATGGAATATGATGTTGCTGCTATTATTCGAGGTTATGCTCAAGGATATTTTCTCATGGCTGATGAGCATGATCACTTGGGATGGTATGGAAGTAGAGAACATACTTTGATTCCCTTAGATGAAAGATTCCACTATCCCAAGTCATTACAACGAGTTCTCAACCAAGAAAAGTTTACAGTAGCAGTTAACCGTGACTTTATGGGTGTGGTTAATGGATGCGCTAACCGAGAAACAACTTGGATTTCTCAAGAATTAAAAAAAATCTACTGGTTACTTTACCAAACTGGTTATGCTTATAGTTTTGAAACCTGGCACGATGATCAACTTGCAGGGGGAATTTTAGGGATTGTGATTGGAGGTGCTTTTATTGGTGAATCTATGTTTTATAAAATTCCTGAAGGTTCTAAAGTAGCGATGGTGAAGCTAGTAGAAAGGTTGCGAGAAAGGAAATTTTTATTGTTTGACGCACAAATGATGAATCCCCATTTAGCCCGATTTGGTGCTTATAACGTCGGTACTAAAGAATATGAGACGTTGCTGAGACAAGCTTTGCAAACATCTTGTTCATTAGAATGATAGTTGATAGTTGATAGTTGATAGTTGATAGTTGATTAGGAAACATCAAATTGATTACCCAGTCACCAGTCACCAGTCACCAGTCACCAGTCCCCAGTCCCCAGTCACCAGTCACCAGTCACCAGTCACCAATCACCAACCAAATAACGATAGAATGAAATTAATCAGACATTCATCATAAAGCCAAGACAATCATGCCCTCTGATATTGCTGTAGAGAAGAAAAAGTTAAAAAATCCACCTTTGAAGCTTCATTATTTAGGCGATCGCGCCCTCCGTCAACCTGCAAAGCGGGTAACAAAAATAGATGATGAACTTCGTCAACTGGTGCGGGATATGCTGCAAACTATGTACAGCGAAGATGGTATTGGTTTAGCTGCACCCCAAGTTGGAATTAATAAACAACTAATTGTCATCGACTGTGAACCCGATAAACCAGAAGTACCCCCATTGGTATTAATTAACCCTGTGATTAAACAGGTTAGCAGTGAGCTTTGTATTGCTCAAGAGGGCTGTTTAAGTATTCCTAAAGTTTTTTTGGATGTCAAACGCCCGAAAGTTGTAGAAATTGCTTATAAAGATGAATATGGTCGTCCCAAAACCTTAAAAGCTGGTGATTTACTGGGAAGATGTATTTTACACGAGATGGATCACCTCAATGGTGTGGTTTTTGTGGATCGTGTAGATAATTCCTTGACTTTAGCACAGGAGCTATCTAAAAATGGCTTCTCGTATCAAGCTGTAAAACCAGTAGCATAGGGTGGTCTTGTTGTGTATTTAACTCCAAAAAGCGGTTTATTTTTAGGTGGGTCTTGTTTTACAGCGATCGCTGCTGTTGGTTCTGTTTTTGAACTCAGTTCTGGACAACCTGATTTTGGTGTCCAAACTACTACCATTATTCTAGCTCTAAGCATTCCCCTGACTGTTTTATTTTTTATTGCGGCAGTCAAGGATGCACGGGCTAATATTAAATAAGCATCAGGTATACAAAAAGGTAAGAGTTTATACTATTCTTTTACCTTTTGTTTTTTTGGTGATTGGTGATTGGTGATTGGTGGTTTAAAAGAATTTAATTTAACAAAAAAAATATAGAAAAATCCGTAGGAGAGAGGATTGATTTTTTTCTAGGGGGGTGGTAGGCTATATAGTATCTTCAATACAATGGTATGTAAAGTTTTTAAAAAATTTTAGCAACACTCCATTATACTAGAATAGTACCGCGCCCCAGAGAAAAAGTCAACGACCCAAAGATAAAAAGTTGCGCGACTCTAATAAAAAATAAAAAATAAAAATTGATAGATTGATAATAAGTAATTTGATGAAAACAGAAAATGCAAAAATGGTATTAACATCAACTGATAGTAAATTATTAAGACTTTCGCAAGGACACCTCAACTTACTAGAAACCTGTCCGCGTAAATTCCAGTATAATTATTTAGAAAAACTGACGACACCGACAGATCCCAAACAAGAAGAACATCAGATTGCAGGTAGTCGTTTTCACCTATTAATGCAGCAGAGAGAAATAGGTTTACCAATTAATAGTTTTCTCGAAGCAGATGATAAATTGAAAACTTGGATGAAAGATTTTAAAGAAACTGCACCAGAAATATTAACACCTGATATTAATAATCAAACCTTCCGAGAAAGTGAACATTATCGAACTTTGCAAACACAAAATTACCTAGTGACAGTAGTTTATGATTTATTAATTGCAGATCAAGAAAAAGCACATATCTTTGATTGGAAAACATATCAAAAACCACAAAAAAGAAATGATTTAGCTAAGAATTGGCAAACCAAACTTTATCTGTATGTTTTAGCAGAAACTAGCAACTATTTGCTGGAAAATATATCTATGACTTACTGGTTTGTTCAGGCTAAATCCCGATCTAACAATATTCCTTTTCACTATGAAACCAAAAAACACAAACAGACAGAAAAACAACTTCATCAATTATTAAATAAATTAACAAATTGGTTAGATGATTATGAAAAGGGTAAACCATTTCCGCAGGTAGAAGAATCTAAAACTTGTAATTTTTGTCAGTTTGCTAAACAGTGCGATCACTTTGCTGATCGGAGGTATGACTCAAAAACTTTAGTAGCACCCGCAATTAATAATCTACCTAATCTTGATATTATTGAAGAAGTAGCACTATAGCAGGGAACTCTTAACAGAGAACAGGAAATATAGCAAAAATTAACCAAATAAATCCAATAAATCTAAATCAAATAAATCAAAAAATTAACAAAAATTATGAAAACCTTTGATGAAAACGATACAATTTATGTTCGGGAATTAGGAATTGATGATATAGCACCTGTTTACCACTTAGGTGAAGAACTATTTACCAGCGATTTATATCCTTATTTATACCGTACCTGGGATGAATGGGAAGTAATAGGACTTTATAATACAGATCCAGAATATTGCTTAGTTGCGGAAACAGAAAGTGAACTTGCAGGATTTATTTTAGGGACAATAATTAGTAAAGCATCTTGGACCTATGGTTACATTTTGTGGTTAGGAGTAAATCCTAAATTTCAACGTCAGGGAGTTGCAGATAAATTAGTTGATAAAGTTGTAGCGCGAATGATTGAAGATGGGGCGCGGTTTATGTTAGTAGATACTGATCCTACAAATACTCCAGCAGTGAAATTTTTTAATAGAAAAGGTTTTGGTAACATTCGCCAACATATTTTCTTATCAATGAATTTGAGTAAACATCCATATTATGGCAGACTAATAGATTATGAACATCAAAAAGCAGAAAGGGCAGGTTATAGGCGCACACGAACTACAATTCGTTCTCGAAAATCCGAAGGTATTCCTGGGGAAATAGCGATGAATCCCTTAGTGAATGAATCATCAACAGATTTAATGATTAATGAGGAATAAAGAGAGGAGTCAGGAGTCGTAGGGGCGAAGTAGGGGCGAAGCATTCGGAAAATAACCTTTTCATCAAATTGATAATTGTTCGCCCGAATGCTGACGCTTCCAGCACGCTTCGCGAACGCCCGTACAGGAGTCAGGAGTCAGGAGAATTTTAGATTTTAGATTGGATTCATGAAATACAATCCAAAATCCAAAATCCAAAATCCAAAATATAATCACCAATCACCAATCTCTATTTTAAATTAATTCAATGCAGTGGATTTTATTAGAAACAGAACAAATTCCTGAGTGCTTCATCCAAGCAGTTAAACAGTACACACCTTTATCAAGTGGTATTTTTGCTGCACAATTATTATGGCAAAGAGGAATAAAAACAGAATTAGAATTAGCCAGTTTTGTGAATTTCCAAAGTTATCAAGCTGCAAGTCCTTTTGAATTTGGACAAGAGATGCACTTGGCGGTTAACCGTTTAAAAAAAGCGGCTATATCTGGTGAAAAAATAGCGATTTGGGGAGACTTTGACGCAGATGGTATTACCTCAACTGCGGTTTTATGGGATGGTTTAGGACAATTTTTTATTCAACATGAACAATTAACTTATTATATCCCTAATCGGTTAACAGAATCTCATGGTTTAAATTTAGCAGGAATTGATAATTTAGCCCAACAAGGTTGTACATTAATCGTTACTTGTGACACGGGAAGTACAAATATTGATGAAATTATTTATGCCCAAAAATTAGGAATTGATATTATTGTCACAGATCATCATACTTTACCTGCTGAACGTCCTCCGGTAACTGCAATTATTAATCCTCGTTACTTACCAAAAGAACATCCATTATTTCATCTTTCTGGAGTTGCAGTTGCTTATAAATTAGTGGAAGCATTATATGAAACTTTGCCCGATGTACCCCAACGTCCCCTAGAAGATTTATTAGATTTAGTAGCGGTAGGATTAATTGCTGATTTGGTGCAATTAAGTGGAGATTGCCGTTATTTAGCACAAGTAGGAATTGAAAGATTACAAGCAGATTATAAAAAACCTGTTGTTGAAAGAAGACGACCAGGGGTAGGTAGATTATTAGAATTATGCCAGAAAAGTGGCGATCGCCCTACAGATATTTCCTTTGGTTTAGGTCCTAGAATTAACGCAGTTAGTAGGATTAAAGGTGATGCTAGTTTCTGTGTAGAACTATTAACCAGTCGTGATATACAACGTTGTCAAGAACTAGCAGAAGAAACAGAATTAGCGAATACCCGACGCAAATCTTTACAGAAAGATGTACAAAATCAAGTATTAAAAAAAATCTCCCAATTAGATTTATCAACTACCAATGTCATAGTTTTAGAAGATCCACAATGGGCTAACGGTGTGTTAGGTTTAGTAGCAGGTCAAATTGCCCAAGAAACAGGAAAACCGACAATTTTATTAAGTACAGAAAGCGGAGAATATGAACCAAATAAACCACAATTGGCGCGGGGTTCTGCCAGATCAATTAATGGTGTGGATTTATATCAATTAGTTAACGAACAATCCCATTTATTACATCGTTTTGGTGGACATCCATTTGCGGCTGGTTTAAGTTTACCTGTAGAAAATATCCCCTTATTTACAGATGCAATTAATCAAAAATTACGGCAATCTTTAGGGGGAATAAATCTCACACCCACTGTCCAAGCTGATGTGGTGGTGACAGTTGCAGATTTAGGGAAAGAATTATTTTTAGAACTGAAACTTTTAGAACCTTGTGGAATGGGAAACCCTGTACCAAAATTACTCATTAAAAATTGTTGGTTTGAAAATGCTTGGCATAGAAATCAACAAGATTTAAAAGGTAAGAAAATACAATATATTAAAACCGAGTTTGACATTAGAGATGATTCTAGTAAAAATCCTTTTCCTGGTATTTGGTGGGGACATTATAAAGAAGAATTGCCTACAGGTAAATGTGATTGTATTGCGGAAATAGATTTTAATAGCTTTAAAAAACGTTATGAAATCAGATTAATTGCTGTGCGTCCTAGTGCTGATTTAGAAGTGCAAACTGAGAAATCAGCAATGATTTTAGATTGGCGAAATCAGGATGTTTCGGAATTTACTGTAGATGATTCAATATTAATTATTAAAGATTGTCCCACAACTTGGGAGGATGTAAGAGCTTGGTTGAGAAAATCGGTTTATAAACAACAAAAACTAGCTTTAGCTTGGGCAAAACCAGAAAACCAAACTCCCCAGGAAATTTGGTTAACGTTGGTAGGAGTTGCTAAATTTATCAGTCGCAAAAATCAGCTAGTTACCCGTGTACAAATATTAGAAAAACTGGGTATTAGTGATCCTAGTTTATATTTAGGATTTCAGGCTTTGAAATATTTAGGTTTTACTATTGAACGTCAAGATCGTTATCTACAAATTACGTGGAATGAATTTATCAATGATACAACTAAGGCTGAAAATGCAGTTAATAAATTTTTAGCCGCATTACAAGAAGAACAATTTCAAAAAAAATATTTTGCCACAGTTCCTATATCTACTATTCAGGCGATCGCTTTTAATGGTTTACTTTGATAACAGTAAGATATAATCAATTTACCTACCCATAATATTATTTGCAGTTATGGTTAACACTTCTGTAAAAACTGTCCATAATTATCCTGATTATATTCCGCCTTTAGAAAGTGGCGATCGCCTGACTCGTCCAGAATTTGAGCGCCGTTATAGTGCTATGCCAAATCTCAAAAAAGCTGAATTAATTGAAGGAGTAGTTTACGTGGCTTCCCCTCTGCGTTTTGAACCTCACGCCGAACCTCATGCTAATTTAATGGGTTGGTTGTGGTCTTATAAAATAGTTACACCTGGTGTCAGACTGGGTGACAATGCAACAGTAAGACTAGATTTAGACAACGAACCTCAACCCGATGCTGTACTATTAATAGATACAGCCTGTGGTGGCAAGTCTTATATAGGCGCAGATGGTTATATAGAAGGCGCACCAGAATTAATCGCAGAAGTAGCAGCCAGCAGTGCTACCAAAGATTTATATGATAAAAAAAGAGCCTACCGTCGCAATGGAATTGAAGAATATATAGTTTGGCAGGTTTTTGAAGGTACTGTAAGTTGGTTCAGTTTAAAGAATGGTGAATATATAGAACTGGTAGCAAATGAACAAGGAATAATTAAAAGTCAAGTATTTCCAGGTTTATGGCTGAATGTTTCCGCATTAGTAACAAGAAATATGTCACAAGTAATGGCTACTTTACAGACAGGTTTAAGTTCAGGAGAACATCAAGATTTTGTAGAAAAATTAGCTGGAAATAGTTATATATCCTGAAATATCCGTTGTTTCACCCGTTCTAAAACGGCTTTCTCCTCAACAGATAGCCCTGCAAATAACATTTCATATATTAATGGTACACCTAATTCTAACTCCTCTAAAAGATGATACTGACTAAATACATCTTCTGGTGTTCCTTCTAAGATCAATCTTCCTTTATCCATAACAAAAACCCAATCTGCCCAACGATAAACTAAATCTAAATCATGGGTAGCCATTAATAAAGTTGTGCCATTACCATGAATTTTTTTGAGCGTATTCATCAGGTTACGAGTGTGTTTTATATCTAAATATGCTGTAGGTTCATCTAATATTAAAAGTTGAGGTTCTAATACCATGACATCAGCTATAGAAACTCGTTTTTTCTGCCCTAAGCTAAGATGATGTACGGGTTTTTCTGCTAAACTGTTTAGCCCAAATTCACCTAATATTTTCTCGACTCTGATTTGAATTTCCGATGGGGATAAACCCAAATTACACAACCCATAGGATATATCTTCCTCAACAGTAGATGCGACTAATTGCTGTTCTGGATCTTGAAATACTAAACCAATTTTTTGCCGTAATTTTGTCAGATAGTTTCTATGATAGCTTAACGGTTCATGCAACCATTTGATAATTCCCCGTTCAGGTTTATATAAACCATTAGCTAATAAAAATAGCGTGGTTTTACCACAACCATTTTGACCAATTAAGGCACACTTTTTTCCAGAGGGAATTTTTATATTTAACCCATTTAAAACTGATTGTTGTGTACCTGGATAGGTGTAATATACTTGTTCAAATTCTAGTAAATATTCCTGCATTCCATCCTAATTCTATTGCTATTAAGACTACACAGCCACTAATTGCTTCAATAATATATCGTTTAGATAATTGATAACGTTGGGGATGCCAGACTCTAAATTCTTCTGTCATTCCCCTTGCTGCTAATCCCAAAGAAAAACGATGATATTGTTGTAAAGTACGCTGTAACAATTGTCCTATTAATATTGCTAAACTTCTCATTCCTATTTTCCAGTTGCGGTAGCCACAACGAGAATTTTGTGCTATCCATAATTCATTGGCTGTGTTTAGAATTATGAAAATAAACCGATACATTAATAATAATAAATCGGTTAAAATTGCTGGAAATTTTAAGTATCGTAGCGTTTGTAATAATTCTGTAAATGGCACAGTTAACATGAGAAAATATAAACAAGAAATGGCTGCAAAGGCACGACAAAAAATTACTAAAGCTTGTATACTTCCACTGTGACTAATGTAAATATAAACAGTACCAAACTTTAACCCATATATTAAATCTCTTTGAATTTGTGAAAAGTTAGCGAGGTTGACCATATTAATTGTTAATGCTGGTAAACTTGTCAACCAGAAAAAACTAGCAAAAATTAACAACCGCAAATAGATTTTCAGAGGAATTTTAGCATACACTACTGTCCAAATACCCATCCATAATGATAGTAAAATTTGTACAAATGGATGGGTGAAAAGTGCAAGTAACAGCGTAGTAAAGGCAAAGATGATTTTATGTGTTGGGGGAATTTGTCGCAGTTGATTAGTATAAGCTAAAGTATCTAATTTTAGGCTCATTGTGTAGACTTATTCTTCATGTTTTTGTTGTTGAGAACGTCCTTTATACAAACCAATAGCATAACCAATTACTCCCGCACCTATGGCAGCTTGAGCAGAAAATAATAAACTAGCTACTTCCCCACTAGGAGGTTCAAATATTGATTGAAACCAAGGTTGATATGCGGGTTGAATTTGACTAATGGCGGTTTTGGCTTTGTCATCGGCACCACCAAAATCAGCATTTCTGACTAATATGAGGGGAGCAAATGCTAACGCGAATACAGCTAAGACTAATAGCCAGTTATTAAAATCTTGTTTAGACTGATTCATTACTTTCAGTTTCCCGTTTGATTAACTTTAGCAATTCTAATTCTTGAGGATTATAGGATTGTAACCAATTCCATACCAACACCGTTAGCAGTCCTTCACTAATAGCTAAAGGAACTTGAGTAATAGCAAAGATACCAGCGAACTTGGTAAATGAAGCGATAAACCCACCAACAGGTGCAGGAAAAGCTAAAGCCAGTTGGATAGAAGTAATAATGTAGGTGAGTAAATTAGCGATCGCTGCTGATAAAAATATAGCAATTCTTTGTTTACCACTACACCGAATAATGAGATGATAGATCCAGTAAGCGGCAAACGGTCCAGCGATCGCCATTGAAAAAGCATTTGCTCCCAGAGTTGTCAAACCACCATGTGCCAGTAACAAAGCTTGGAACAATAGTACCAAAGTTCCTAAAACTGTCATCGTCAAAGGTCCAAACAGCACCGCACCTAACCCTGTACCTGTGGGGTGAGAACAACTACCTGTCACAGAAGGAATTTTTAACGCTGACAAGACAAAAGTAAAAGCACCAGCTAACCCCAACAATAACTTCAATTCTGGGTTAGCTTGAGTAATGCGAGTCAAACTTCGCAAACCGAAAATAAAAAATGGTAATGCTACAACCCACCAAAAAACCGCCCATTGCACTGGTAAAAAACCTTCCATAATATGCATAGCATAGGCAGGTTTAGGTAAACCAACTACTAAGTAAAAACTAATAAATCCCATCAGGGTTAGACTCATCCAACCCCGTTTTTTTAGAGACATAATCTGTACCTCGCAGATTGATGTAAAAGTATTGTCATCGGCGGGCATCCTGACTTAACCTAATAATGGTTCACAGTTGCGGGACAGCGCCGGACTTGCACCGAACTTTCCCCCTTGCGTCCAATGACTGCTCCTCATCAGAACCGATGGGAGTAACAATATCATGACTAACGCCAGTTGCTAGTAAAGTTTTGCAAATATAGCAAAAGTCAGGAGTCGTAGGAGCGAAGCATTCGGGCGACTAATTATCAATTAGACATCTCCGAAAATTAAAGGCGAAGCCATAGTAAAATAAAGTATCGGAGCGTGGCGGAGATACTTTAATTTCATTTCGGTGGTTGTGGCTCACTCGATTTTCTTATAAATTTCCCGGACAACACTACCACCAAGCACAAAAAAGGCATCGACAGGCTGTGAAGAAGCAAAAACTAAGGTTATAGTAGTGAAAGTCAGCCAACTTAGCAGGATCAAACACAACCCAAAAGCAATATTTCGTAACAATCGCCACAGTTTTCTAAATCTCATCAGCCAAGAAACTAATGATTTGATGGTAGGTTTGTGCTTCATAACATAGAAAATTAAAGCTTTATTGTTTAATATTGAAAAATCCAGCCATCAAGTCAACAAAGCGCTATCTTAGGAAAAGGATCTTAGTTGAAAAAAGAAAAGAGTGATGAAATTCACACAAATGCTGTGGCTGCTTTAACAGTAAAACCACTTCCATCCCAGCGATATTTATTAATAAAAAGACCGTAATTTCCACATCATTTACAAAGGAAAAAATGATGGATTAATCTTAGATTAAGCATAGCTCATAAGTAGAGTATAAAAACTTAAAAATTTCAGGAAAGCCTGATTGCTAAACTGTCAACAATACAATTATTTATTCCATCTGTATACATGAATCAATCTGCGAAACGTCACTCACCGCTCCAAGCAGCCTTGATTGGTGGAGCGATCGCTACAACTGCTACTATATCTTTATTTGGTCAAGCTTGGACAAAGTGTGTTCAAGCCGCTTTACAAGATAGTCCAAAAGCGTTAGTTGACCAAGTATGGCAACTTGTAAATAGGGAATATGTTGATGGCAAATTTAATCAACAAGATTGGCAAGCAATTAGGCAAAGCCTGTTAAGCAAAGAATATACCTCCAATGAACAAGCTTATGTAGCTATCCGCCAAGCCTTGCAAAGATTGGGTGATCCTTACACGCGGTTTATGGATCCCAAGCAATTTGAAGCCCTCACCCGTCAAACATCTGGAGAGGTTACGGGAATTGGCATTCGCATGGAAATCAACGAAAAAAACCAGCGATTGACAGTGGTTGAACCTCTAGAAAATTCTCCAGCCCAGAAAGCAGGTATTAAAACAGGGGATGAAATTGTAGCGATTAACGGTAAACCCACTCTCAATATGAAAGTGGAAGAAGCATCTAATTTGATTCGTGGTCAAGCGGGTACTGCCATCACCTTACGACTGTCAAGACCGGGAAAAAATCAGTTTGATGTCAAGCTGACGAGGGCAACTATCGAAGTTCCCATAGTAAATTATACCCTCAAACAAGACGGTGGCCGTCGCATTGGCTATATTCGGTTAAGGGAGTTTAGCAGCCACGCTGCGGATCAGATGCGAAAAGCGATTCGTGACTTGAATCGTCAAAACGCTGATTCCTTTGTCTTAGACTTGCGTGGCAACCCAGGCGGTTTATTACAAGCAAGTATTGAAATAGCGCGGATGTGGCTAGATAATGGTGGCATTGTCAAGACAGTAGACCGTGTGGGAGATAGTGAAGAAACCAAAGCCAATCGCACAGCTTTGACAAATCGACCCTTAGCTGTACTTGTAGACGGTAATTCCGCTAGTGCTAGTGAAATTCTCACCGGCGCACTCAAGGATAATAACCGGGCGGTAGTTGTAGGTAGTCAAACCTTTGGTAAAGCCTTGGTACAATCAGTCCATGAACTGAATGACGGTTCTGGGTTAGCTGTCACCATTGCCCACTACTATACCCCCAAAGGTACGGATATTAACAAGACAGGAATTATACCAGATATTCAGCTAGATTTAACGGAAGCACAGGAGCGTCAGTTAGCTGCTAATCCCAATTTAATTGGAACTCTAAATGACCCACAATACGCTCGTGCTATTCTAGCTCTCTCTAATACAAAATTTGCCCAACCTACAACACCTTCTCAAACTTCTCAAAATACTCAACCTTTGAGTATTCGCGCTGAAGATTTGAAATTTTAATTTTAAGGAGTCAGAAGTCAGGAGTCAGTAGGGGCAAACCCCCCGTGGTTGCACTTACAGAAGTCAAGAGTAAAGACTTGAAAAATAAGATCCCCGATTTCTTGAAGATGTCGGGGATCTGCTATTATTTATACTATAAATAGGGGTTGCTGAATAAAACGGATTGCCCCTTCAGGGGCAGTCATGGTAGATTGTTTTTAACAGGAATGGTAATCAACCTGTATAAAAACCTAACTGCCTAACGGCAATCTGTACTTTGACAACTGAAGATTGGTGGGTTCTATTCCATAGTTCTAGTTTCTTGCGAGGAATAGGTAAAATCTACCCTTCGGGAAGGCGCTTCGCGTCTACATGGGAGCTAGACTTGTGTTGAGCGCACTTGTACTGAGCCTGTCCTGAGCCTGTCCTGAGCCTGTCCTGAGCCTGTCCTGAGCCTGTCCTGAGCGGTGTCGAAGGGCGGTGTCGAAGGGCGCAGTCGAAGTAAGTCGAAGTAGTCGAAACACGACACAGAATTTAAACTCAAACAAAATTTGGCATCATCCAACTAGGGAAGGGCATTCCCTAAGTAACGCTTGGGGAGAGAACCACCTCTGGATGAGAAACTGCAAGGGATCTAGTCTAAGTGGACTCGTTGAATCAAGAATATCTGCTCCTTTAGGACGCAGAGTGCCAAAATGGAGAAGCAGATTTACCAGACAATTAGAACATAACTTGCCTCAAATCTTCCTCATCCCCAGTACCCAATCTTAACCAACTTTCGCTAAATTAGAGAAAGGTAAATCAACAGCAAATCTAAGGGAATTTTCAATGTCAGCACAACTGTTACTGGTAGATGATGAACCAGGGTTACGGGAAGCCGTGAAAGACTATTTACAAGAAAGCGGCTTTAGTGTTCAAGTTGCCAGTAACGCCCGTGAAGGTTGGGAATTGATGCAACAAAATACACCTGATTTGGTGATTTCTGATATTATGATGCCCCAGGTGGATGGCTATCAGTTTCTCAAACAACTGCGAGAGGATCCACGGTTTCATGCATTACCAGTAGTATTTTTAACTGCTAAAGGCATGACAGGCGATCGCATTCAAGGATATCAAGCGGGTGTTGACGCTTATCTACCTAAACCATTTGATCCTGATGAATTAATAGCCATTGTAGAAAATTTACTCACCCGTCGCACTGCTCAAGCCCCAGCGATAGGAGAAGATAGTGAAAACATGGACATTGCCAAATTAGCCCATGAAATTTCCAAAATCAAAGATTTGTTAAGTCCCAGAACTGCCATTGCCCAGACTCCACCTCCATTTAAAATTGATTTAACCCCTAGAGAGCAAAGTGTATTAAACCTAGTAGCACAAGGGTTGATGAACAAAGAAATTGCTCGCCGCTTAGAAACCAGCGTCCGCAACGTCGAAAAATATGTCAGCCGGTTATTTAGTAAAACAGGTACTAATAGCCGTACAGAATTGGTAAGATTTGCTTTAGAACATGGACTAGCTCAGTAGTAGCCAAACTAAAAAAGAATATCACCATGATCAAGAGGATTTACAGAGACAGCTTTCTGATTCAAATTGAATGAAAACGATTGGTAAGATTGGTAAAATGCACCTGGTTGAGTTTGCTATCAAACTCTACTAAATGTAAATGGGTTCTTGTGATAGAAATGAAACCCTAAGTTTTTGTGAAATTTCCCTGAGTATAAATTTTCAACCACCCTAACCAAAAATTTGAGCAAGGGATGAGCGAATCAACAGACATCCAGGTTTTGAGGTAGTGCAACTGGCAAGGGGTTAATGTAGATGCTGAATTGAACTTATAGATAATCTTCTTGGTTGTGTTGTAGAGTGACTTTATTTCTCTCTATTGTCTATTGGCTGTTATCAACAAAGTTTCTTAAGCGCATCAGTTGTCGTCTCATTTGAGGTGAGGCTTTGAACTCAGAAACCTCCTGCGCCTTTACAGACGCTTGTAGTGTTTCCAAAAAGTCATCAGATCCCTCAGTGAGTGCGTCTAGTAGCACCTGCAAAAGCTGTTCGCGATCGCCTAACAGACTCTTTTCCTCAATCAAACGGAACTTGAGATGTATTTCGCACTCATAAACACCTACTTCGAGATTATTGATTTGACGCGGTAATGCTTTGGAGTTCATAGTTTTGAGGATTCCTTTACTGGGTGTTTATACAGGTGAGAAACTAAAATATCCAGAAAAAAAATTCTTTATATTTCCTTTAAATACAAAGAACTGATTGAATGTAAGAGGCTTTTCTCATCCATCAAATTTGCGTTCAATTTCTCACTCCCCCCTATTTTTATTCCAAGTGGTTTTTTACTGTCTAGGTTTTGATATTCCCGTGGTAGTTTTGGCATATCTAATTCATACACTATTATTCAGTTTTTAAGATTCTATACAATAAAGTTTCTGTAAGAACTTGTCCAACCTTTTTCAAAGTTTTTACATCAACTTTATGGAAACGTCAATAACTGTGCAACTTTTTACGCTAATCATAGTGAGGTTACTTATGGAAATTGGTGATTATTTTCCCTTTGTTATCCGCCAGTTAACATTTTAGGCAATTTAGGTTAAATCAACAATGTGTTCTTTTTGATCTCTAAAAATTTAATGGGTAAGATAGTAAGTTTGTCAACTGTAGAAATTCGGTTGTAGATCATCACATATACACTGAACTAAATTATTTTAGCCCAGAATTTTTTCCAATTCTTACTGGTTCTAAATATTACTGGCTATGTCGAAAAAGATATTTTCAACTCAAAGCTTGTAAGTTAAAACAATTAAGCTGAGGGAGAGCAGTTAAAATAGTTGCAGTGTAATTAGCCGAAATCTTACACCTTTTTATGGATAACCCGATGCTGCTCAAGTCCACAACCCGTCATATTCGCATTTTTGCGGCGGAAATGGAAAAAGATGAACTAGTTCCTAGCAATCACGTCTTGACGTTAGATGTTGACCCAGACAACGAATTTAACTGGAATGAAGACACACTACAAAAAGTTTATCGTAAGTTCGATGAACTAGTAGAAGCTTCCAGTGGTGTAGACCTAACAGATTATAACTTACGTCGGATTGGGTCAGACCTAGAGCATTTTTTGCGATCGCTCCTACAAAAAGGTGAAATTAGCTACAATCTCTCTAGTCGCGTTACTAACTACAGCATGGGACTACCCCAGGTTGCATCTAACGCCAATAAATAAGATGGAGAGTGGTTGTTGATGAGTTACAAGATTTATAACTACATTTATAACTCTATAACTCACCAACAAATTAGGTGTATGGCAAAACTACCCCCAAAGAGGTAGCTATCCTGGAGAAAGAGGAGAAAAGGCAAGGGTGCAGGGTGCAGGGTGTAGGGAAAAAGTTCAAAGTTCCCAGTTAATAATTCCCAATCCCCAATCCCCAGTCCCAATCTCCTATTATCATTGAGTACAAAAACATCAGCGGACTAAATTACCGCTACTCATGCTGTTGAATAAATTGCCAATCGCTGATCGGTTCGACAAATATGGAAAATGACGCGGCAACGCTTTACTGCCCAAATGAATATTGTCAAGCTGCCAATCCCTTGACCCACAAGTATTGCCAGCGATGCTCCACACCCTTACCCAAGCGTTACCTGTGGGCAGTGGCAGATAGTGTGAGCCTGGGTAGTCCTGGAGAAATTTTAGCCGATCGCTATTTGGTCATTGGTCAATCAATCATTCTTGATCTCAAACCTGGTTTACTACCCCAAATACCTGAATTAGATAATTTATACCACATTAAAGCTTATCTAAGACTCATACCTTACCGCTTGCATATACCACAAGTGTATGGGATCATCTCTCTCCATGAAGGAAAATCTCAACCAGAAATCTTAGTTCTAGAAAAACCGCCCCTGTCAGTTGATAGTACATATACTCAAGTACATCTGTGCAGCCAGCTAACAGCAGCGTGGGATGATGCCTCATCAATGCGGCAAATGAATTGGCTGTGGCAGATAGCGCATTTGTGGCAACCGCTTTTGACTGAAGGAGTCGGTTCTAGCTTATTAGACCCCTATTTAATCAGAGTGGAAGGGGGTTTAGTGCGGTTATTAGAATTGCGTTTTGATCAGCAAACAGCACCAACATTGTCACAATTAGGAGTATTTTGGCAACAACTCCTCAAAAATGCCAAGCCAGCCATAGCTGAATTCCTCAAGCAAATTATTGATGCTTTAATTGATGGTGAAATCCACTCATCTGAACAATTAATTACGGTTTTAGATCAAGGACTGACAGGATTGGGGATCGCCTCCTGTGGACGAAACTCGCCAATCCCAAGCACTAACATTAAAATTATTACCCAAACAGATAAAGGACCTTCTCGTCAACGCAACGAAGATGCTTGTTACCCACCTAGTGGCGTTCTCGTGAGTAAACCTCCCCAGCAAACCGCCTTAGCTATTGTTTGTGATGGTATCGGTGGACATGAGGGAGGCAACATAGCATCAAATTTAGCCATTGAAACTATTGAGCAAGAGGTGATGCAACTCACTTCTGTTGCTGATGAAAACATAGATCCCTTCAGAATCATCAATAATTTAGAACAAGCAGTAGCACTTGCAAACGATAAAATTAGTCAGCGTAATGATACGGAACATCGCCAAGGACGGCAAAGGATGGGAACTACTCTAGTTCTAGCCTTACCGATTGGCCATGAAATGTACATTACTCATATTGGTGATAGTCGTGCTTATTGGATTACGCGCCACGGTTGCTATCAAGTTACCTTAGATGATGATGTAGCTTCTCGTGAAGTACGATTGGGCTATGCTATTTATCGCGAAGCATTACAACATAGTGGTTCTGGCTCCTTGATCCAAGCTTTAGGCATGAGCAAGAGTGCCTCATTGCATCCTACGTCCCAACGATTTATCATTGATGAAGATGCTGTTTTCTTGCTCACCTCCGATGGATTGAGTGATTTTGATCGAGTAGAAGAGTTGTGGGAAACGGAAATTTTACCAATTCTTGGCGGCAATACAAATATAGAAGATGTTGCAGCCCGACTCATAGAAATTGCCAACACTAAAAATGGACATGATAATGTCACCATCGCTTTAGTACATTACCAAGTCAAATACTGTGAACCAGATATCATTCTCCAAGCGGACATTCCGACTATTACTTCGACTTCGCTCAGTACAAGTTCAGCCAGCAAAACAGTAGATTTGACACCAAGAACCACAAATGTAACTGCTTTAGGCAATGAGTACCAGCAAACTCAAATAATTTCAGAAACCAAGCCTGGGCGTACTGCCAAACTACCGCTACAGTTGTTAATTATTTTAGGTGTGCTTTTAGGAGCCGGTGGACTGGGATATTGGCTCAAAATCCAACGAGAACCACAATCGACAATTACCCCATCAACTCCGTCTGCAACCCCACAACCAACAACAACGAAAACACCAACACCATAAAACTCAGAAAACCCACAAGATTTATCGCCATCAAATGATGACCAAACTCCCGCGCCTTAGTGATTCTCATCACCATCATGGGATATCATAATGCTGGTGATCACTAAAATTAAAATTCACTTTCCAGACAAAACTTGTTGTCAATTATTAGTTCTTAGAGTTTAGTTTCCACAAATCCATGTCCTGCCTAAATCTGGCGATCGCTCGTCTAGTAAATACTGGAAATGATAATTTCGCCATTTGGGTCGTTAAAGCTCCCTATCCCAGTGGTTATGTTTTGCGTGACTGTGTTTTTTCTCCTGAACTGAGTCAAATTTGGCAAGAATGGCAGCAAATGTTTGCTGGTCATAGTCCCCTGGATATTGCTTTGGCTTCGACATCTCCAGGGGCTAAGTACATGACAATTGATTTGAATTTACCCCAGGTCGGTCAAACTACCAGTCCCTACAGTAGTCGGTTGATGCAATATTTAGGCATCAGTTTATGGCGTTGGGTATTCGATGGACAAATTCTTGGTAGTCTAGAACGTAGTCGCGGTATGGCTATGGGTCAAAATAAACGGTTGCGCTTGCGATTGGAAATTCGTGACCCTGATCTAATTGCGCTACCTTGGGAAATTATGCAGCGCGAACCCGGCCAATCAGCAATATCTCTTTCCCAAGATATTTTATTTAGTCGGACTATTAGTGAAGTTGAACCTCTGCCAAATTTACGAACAGATCCAGCTTTAAAAGTCCTGTTGGTTTTGGGGCATGATGATAAATTAGAATTGGAAAAAGAAGCTGCTATTCTGGAAAAAATTTTGTCAGAATGTAGTCCATCTCAGAAAAATTCTGTATCAGCTTGTCTGGTGAAGACACTCTTGCAACCCACTTCACAACAGTTAATTCAAGAGTTAGAAACCCAAAGCTACAACGTCTTTTTTTACGCTGGTCATGGTATGCCAGACCCTGATGGTGGTTTATTATTTTTGGGGCCTGATCTGACCCTCAATGGCATCGAATTAGCCCAAGTATTAACCCGCACAGGTGTAAAATTAGGGGTGTTTAATGCCTGTTGGGGAGCGCAACCAGCAGCAATTAATCAACAAGCTATACCTGCAAGTAGTTTAGCGGAAGTCCTGATTCGTCATGGTGTCCCTGCAGTACTAGCGATGCGGGATGAAATTGCAGACCAAGAAAGTCACAGTTTTATTCAAGCTTTTGCCGAAGCTTTGCGATCTCGTAAACCAATTGATGAAGCAGTGGCAGCAGCTAGACAAGAACTGTTAACAGTATATAAGTTTAATCAACCAGCTTGGACTTTACCAGTTCTCTACCTGCATCCAGATTTTCATGGTGATTTGATCAAAAGTGTGGATGAAGGAATTACGGAATTACCAGATACTGCTGTTTCTGGTATAAATTCCCCAATACCTACGGCTTCTTTGCGATCGCTTTCACCAGAAGGTAAAACTTGGTTACTACGTTCTGGTGTCACTCGTATTGGTCGCACTAAAGATAATGATATTGTTATCCCTGAACTCTATGTTTCTAAACGCCATGCCGAAATTCTCTGCCGGAATATTATCGCTGGTTCTCAATCAGTTCCCACTTATTACCTGCAAGATTTTTCTACTTACGGTACAACTTGGTGTTTAAGTCCAAATGGTTGGCAACAAATTCTCCGTGAAGAAATACTTCTGACATCAGGTATGAAATTAAAGTTTGGCAGTGCTAAAGGCGAAACATGGGAATTTGTGATTGAAGATATGAACAGTGATTGGTGATTGGTGATTGGGAAGAGTAACTAATGACTCATGACTAATGAATTATTTTTTGCGGAAATTTGAATATTCCAGTTGTAGCTGACAACAAGAATAAATTAATGCTAATTAATTGTGAGGTGAAACATGATTAATAAAATCCATGAGTTAGATACTTGTCAATTTTTACCATCGACAGTAGATTTAGAATTATTAGCAGCACTACTACAACCTGAAGATGAGACTTATCCGTGGGATCTGGCTGATCAAGAATCAGAACCTTATTTTCATCAACTAGAACAGCAATTTGAATATGATGATTTACTAGGAGAAGACCTGACTAGGCGATCGCAGGATTTTTATCAGAATTTAGACAAAATTTGGGATCAAGTTTACCATTCTAAAACTGACCGTGATGAACAACCATCTAAATGTATAAAATCAGCTTTACACAGTGTTTTTGCTCCTTCTGTTCCTTTAAGTTGGCTAAATACTATCGCTCAAAAAGCATCGGAAATTATCAATAATGTAGAACAATCTACAAGTGAGAAATTAGTAGAATGTGTGCAAACTTTACTGCCAAATTTGCTCACAGAAGACTTATTTGTTTTAGCCCGTCGTTTTGAACCTGCTATGCGAAGTAATGACCAACAAAAATTGGCAGTTATAATCAGCAATATTGAAAATCGAGATTGGACAGGTTTATCAGAAATAGAACAGGCGAAAGTTAGTTTAGCAATTGCTGATTATGCCTTCAAAGAACTTTCTAATTTACAAGATGAATCGTAAATTTCTGCCGATACAAAAAAGCTAACTAGGGTTTGCTGAAAAAGTCTTTCCGTTAGGAGTCAGGAGTCAGGAGGAGGTTTGAAAATTTCTTTACTATCTCTAGAAATCCAAGAAAATGCACACTTTTTCAGGTATACCCTTGAAAAGCCTTGCACTTTTTTCCTCTTTATCAGCCTGTAACCTTTGTTATGTCTGGGTTTTACATTTATTCAGCAAACCCTACTTAAAGAAAAAATCGTTCCTATCCAACTCTTGAAACTGTCACCGTGGCGTAGCACCTGTCACCTGTCACTGGTTCTTCACAGATAACTTTTTCAGCAAACCCTAGCTAGGGCTTGCGGTAACAGAACTTGTCGAAGTGTCGAAGTGTTCCCTGTTCCCTGCGTCCACGACAAGACTTTGATGCCTGACAGCACGCTACGCGAACCGCAAACCCTACTTGTGTTCGAGGAAGCGAGTAGCGAAATTTTGCGATCGCGTGGGTGATAATGCTCGTGCTTTGAGAATTGCGGCCATCAAAAATGCATAAGATAAAACACCGACAACCACCAACAGCAAAGCATTAATAGAACCAGTAGCATTCCATAAAGCATGGAGAGCGGAGGCGCTTAAATAACCAACAGTGAGAATTTGCCAACCCATCAAAGGTTTGAGGACAGCTAACCCGATAAAATAGCCTAAATAGCCGCTATAAGCCATGTGTCCAGCGACAGAACCTAAAATGCGGGGAATTAATAGTTGTAAACCCACCAGTTGACCTGCGCCTACTCCTGATTGTTGAGTGACATTTTGTGTAATCATTGGTACATATTGGCCAAGAGTTTCCAGCAAAGTAAAACCCACAGCAGAAGCAGTTCCCAGAAGAATGCCATCTAGTGGTTCCCAAACTCCGATCCGTTCTTTCCAAGGTGATGGTACTGAATCACCGATGAAATATGCAGCTAATATTGGTAATGCCTTGAGTAATTCCTCCATTAAACCTGCACCAAAGAACATTCTGATCAGTAATTCGGTGAAGGTAATAGAATCTTGAGATGAGGGTAAACTACCAGGCAAAATCACGCGAAATACAAAGATAAAAAAATCTAATAAAGGACTAACTAAAATTAGCATTGTACTCACTGCCATAGCTATGAGTACCCACCAAGGCTTTTGTTTACCGCAAAGTTGGTAAACAAAGTAATAAGCAGCTGAGGCGATATAAGAGCCAACAATTACTTGATTTGCTTGGGGATGACCTACAGTACCGAACATTAACACTACAAAGATTACTGTTAATATTCCTGGTATGAGGTAAGCTTTGCGAGTTAAATCTTTACCGGTGGAAATGATGGGAAATAGCTGTGTGAAACTAACAGAGTCATGCTGTGAGTGCAGTTTTCCATTTTTGGTAGAGGCTCTTGCTGTACCTTGGTTAGTTGTGATTACGGTTGGTTGGGAAACAAATTCATGCTCAAATATGAATTGTGGACCATCAGCACCCAAAGAAATGCGATCGCCGTGGTGTAATTCCTGAGAACCTACCAAAAGTTGACCATTTAAAAAAGTACCATTGGCACTGTTTAAATCGCAAATCACCCAGCTAAATCTGCCATCTGGTGATAGGGAGAGGGGACGAACCACTGCATGACGACGAGACACCATCCTGTACATCATGGCATCCAAGACAACTTGGCAGCTAGGATCACGTCCAATGACCATTTCTTGATTCGGAAGCAGTGAGTAGCGAGATTCTGACTGGGAAGCTACTTCATTACTAGACACTAGCCGCAGAAATGCATTCTGTCTTGCGTTTTTGCCTGTCATCGAGTTAGTGAGTGTGTCTAAACAAATTCATGGCTTATGCCATGCTACGCGATCAAATGTTTGGGTAGTAGACTTAATCTTAGCCTGAGAAACGGCAGCACCTCCGATAAATACAACTATAGCTTCACTAACCGATGCTTTGCTCCAGTTCAAAATACAAAATGTTGAATTAACAGCAGTCAGGAGTCAGAAGTCAGGAGGCTAAGTTATCTGACATTCTGCTATTGCTTTGGGAAAGTTGTTGTTTTCATGTCCAGAACGGCTGAGTTTAATGAGAGCGAACCTTTGTAATTGAGTTAACTTTTCCCACTTTTGTAAGGTAATAGTCACACCTATTGCTTGTGCTTTTTCCTGAACACTGGGTGGTATAGTTGCAATGTCCATCCAAGGGGGATGAGGTTCAATGGGTAATTTAGTAGCTTGGTTGCCTGTATGTTCTAAAATTAATTTTTGTAGGTAATCTTGGTAAAATTGAATTTCTGTTTCTTTGGCACAAGGTAATTCTACTAAATTAGCACGTTCTAATGTAGTCATCTGATGCCAATCAGACAATTTCAATTTAATACCACAGGTATCCAATTTGTAACGGACTTGCATCGGTATACAACGGAGAGAGTCAACAAAATCTGCTTCAAATTCAAAAAATTCGGCTGTCATGGGATTTTAGATTTTGGATTTTAGATTTTGGATTTTGGATTTTATGTAAGTAATCAGCTATCAGTAATCAGCTTTTACCTATAAGTGTGGATTAGGAAAATTTTGCAGATGAAATTTGTGTTTTTTAGTATCTTGCTGACTGCTGTTATCGTAGCGTGCCGTTAGGCATTAGCTTACAGCCAAATGCTGAAAGCTAATTTTGATCATTAGACCTACTAGAACGAATTATTAAATAACTAATTGAAAGAGCAAGTACAGCAATTCCTAAACCAATAATATCAATTCCTGTGACTTTTTCTAAATCTAGAATAATAATTTTTCGGGCAACAGCAATTAAAGAAGTAACAATTACTAATTCAACTTGAAAAACGTGCTTTTTGAGATAAGCTGTGATATTTTCTAAAATTTCTAAAGCAATGAGAATATTTAAAAATAAACCAAATACCTTAAATACAACTTTCTTAAATTCACCATAGGGCGCATTAAATAATTCGTTGAACAGAAAAATACTTAAATCTGAAATTGCCACAAAAATAACTATTACCATCAAAATGGAGAGAATCTTAGAAACTATTACTTCGATGTTTTCAATGACGTGCATGAAGTTATCGTCGCTAGTCCAAGCTTTAATTTGCTTAAATAATCTCTTCATTAGTTTCTCACACTCCAATTGATACTCCAAAATAAATCTTCAAGAATCATCAAGAATAATCGTTACTATAGATTATGGACTATATTAGCCGTTCTTGAGGAATTTACTTAGAAGTTTACCATTGTGAAGCTTACCATTGTGAAGACTGAAGCTGATAATTTTTGGTGGTAATTTCTACAGAAATTGGAACTAACTGCACAGCACAAGCTTTTAATTCTGGTTGCAAAGAATCAGGACATGATTCAGAATGAGTTAAAGCGTTAGCTTCAGCATCATCTGCCCATAGCTTACCCCAGTGCATGGGGACAAAAACAGTACCGGGGGATATAGCTTGAGTGATTTTAGCAGGAAACTTAGCTGAACCACGACGCGATCGCACTTCCACCACCTGACCATCAACAATACCTAATTTTTCTGCATCACGGGGATGAATTTCTAGAAACGGTTCGAGGTGCATTTGTTTAATTTTATCAATTCTTCCGGTGCGGGTTTGGGTGTGCCAATGCCCGTATAATCTGCCAGTAGTTAAGATAAAAGGATAATTAGGATCAGGTGGTTCAGCTAAACCTTTAGAATAATATGCACCAAACTTAGCGCGACCATCTGAAGTATGAAAACGTAAATTTGTATATAAACGTTGAGTTTCTGAATTGTTACCCTGAGAAAAAGGCCAATGAGTTGGACCATTTATTGATAACAACTCATGACTTAAACCAGACATATCACAAGGACGATCACAAGTTAATTGAACAAATTCGTGATAAACTTCGGCGGAATTTTGAAAGTTAAACTTATCTTGAAAACCTAATCTTCTGCCCACTTCTGCGAAAATTTCCCAGTCTGGTTTTGCTTCTTTTGGTGGTGTTTGAAAAGCTGAACATAACGTTACTCTTCTTTCAGAATTAGTCATAATTCCAGTTTTTTCACCCCACTGCGCTGCTGGTAATAAAAGATGGGCATAACTAGCAGTTTCCGTAGGATAATAAGCATCTTGATAAATAGTAAAAGGAGATTTTAATAACGCTTTTTTAGTCCGTTCTAAATCTGGCATACTCACAGCAGGGTTAGTTGCAGCTATCCATAATAATTGGACATTTCCAGATTCTAAACCTGTAATCATATCCCAAGCAGTTAAACCAGGAATAGGTGAAATTTTACCCCTTTCTAAACACCAAAAGTCCTCAACTTCTTGGCGATGTTCTGCATTTTTTACTAACCGATATCCTGGTAATAAATGCGATAAACCTCCTGCTTCTCTACCTCCCATTGCATTAGGTTGACCTGTTAAAGAAAAAGGACCAGCACCGGGTTTACCGACTTGTCCAGTCATTAAATGTAAATTAATAATAGTTCTAACTTTTGCAGTACCTTCAGAAGATTGATTAACACCCATTGACCATAAAGAAAGTACAGATTTTGATTTACCCCAATATTTTGCAGCCGTTTCTAAATCTTCAATAGAAATACCACATTGACGGGCAACAATATCAGGAGAATAATGACGAATTACTTCTGCATAATCTGGAAAATTGCTAGTACAATCATCAATAAAAGCTGTGTCTAAATAATTCCATTTCATTAATAAATGGGCAATTCCATTTAACAAATCAATATCAGTACCGGGACGAATAGCTAAATGTAAATCTGCTGCTTGGGCGGTAGGAGTGCGACGGGGATCTACAACTACCATTTTTACATGACGATTTTTTTTATGATATTTAGCTAATCTATTAAATACAATAGGGTGACATTCTGCGGTATTTGTTCCTATTAAAAAAGCACAGTCTGTTAATTCTAAATCATCATAACAACAAGGAGGTCCATCAGAGCCAAAACTTTGTATATACCCAGATACCGCACTAGACATACAGAGACGGGAATTAGCATCGAAGTTATTAGTTCCTAAACAACCTTTGAGTAATTTTTGGGCAATATAATAATCTTCTGTTTGAAATTGTCCAGAACCATACATACAGATTGATTCTGCACCGTGATTAACTAATGTTTTTTGAATATTTTGGGTGATAATATTCAAGGCTTCGTCCCAGGTAATGCGTTGAAAATCTTGATTTAATGATTTTCTAAACATGGGATAATGTAATCTATTTTTGTGAATTGCTTCGGTAATTGTTGCACCTTTTACACATACCATTCCTTGACTTGACGGATGATTTTTGTCTCCTCTAACTCGCCAAGTTGGTGTTCCTTCGCTGTCTCTATTTGTAGGTTTTCCATGTTGTGCTGGCGGGGTGACTTCTAACCCACAACCAACTCCGCAATAAGGGCAAAGTGTTTTTGTAATTTCATTCATAATATTTGGGATTTTTTTATTGCACGCAGAGACGCAGAGAGAGGTTTTTGCATTTTCTTTGCGTTCTACCCTGCGGGATCTCCTGACTGAGATTGCGTCTTTGCGTGAGTTATTTAAGAATTTACTCTTCAATGTGGGCGCAACGACGATAGAGAAAGTCTAAAGCGTAATTTCTCAAATGATAATATTCTGGGTTTTCCATGATGAGGCGACGGTTACGAGGACGAGAGAAGGGAATTTCTAAAACTTCGCCAATATTTGCTGCTGGTCCGTTGGTCATCATGACTAATTTATCTGCTAGAAAAAGTGCCTCATCAATGTCATGGGTAATCATTAAAACTGTGACTTGATGATCTGACCAAATTTGCAGTAGTTCTTCTTGTAATTCTTCTTTGGTGATGGCATCTAAAGCACCGAATGGTTCATCTAAAATCAGGACTTGGGGACGAATAGCTAAAGCGCGGGCTATGGCTACTCTTTGTTTCATTCCTCCTGATATTTGATTGGGTTTCTTTTGGGCTGCTTCTGTTAGTCCTACCATTGCTAAATGTTCTCTAACTATTGCCCGTTTTTCGACTTGGGTTTTATTAGGAAATACGGAATCAACAGCGAGATAAACGTTATCAAAAACATTCAACCAAGGTAGTAAACAATAGTTTTGAAATACCATCATCCGGTCGGGTCCTGGTTCAGTGATGGGTTGACCTTGTAACCTTATTACACCGTTTGTAGGTTTATTAAATCCAGAAACCATATTGAGAAGTGTGGATTTTCCACAACCGGAATGTCCTATTAAACAAATAAATTCGCCTTCACGTACTTTCAGGTTAATGTCATCTAGGACGGTATATGGACCTTCGGCAGTGGGGTAAATTTTGTTGACTCCTTCAATTACTAAAAAGTCTTCTTGTTTCTGGGGTCGTGATTGTTTGTTGGTTTTGTTATTGAAGTTTAATATTGTCATGGTTTTTTACTAATAGGTAATGGGTAATTCAATTTTGGATTTTGGATTTTGGATTATTTTTGTCAACTCCAATCTAAAATATAAAATTATTCTGACTCCTGTACGGGCGTTCGCGAAGCGTGCTGGAAGCATCAGCATTTAGGCGACTAATTATCAATTTGTGTCCCTATTTTCCGAATGCTTCGCCCGTACTCTTTACATAAACACCTCTTCAACGCGAAGCTGGCGTTTAATTTCCGAACTTTTGAGATATTCAATTGGTTCGGAAGGGTTAAAGATTTTGCCATCAAATAGTTGAATTGTTTCTTCTCGTCCAATATCTAAAATGCCCATTTCTCTTGCGGCTGCACCAAATATATCTGGACGACAAACTCTATCAATGACTTCTACCCAGTTTTTGGGGAAAGCTACTAAGCCCCATCGGGCTAATTGGGTTAATATCCATAGCATTTCATTACGGTCGGGATAGTTGGCTTTATGGAAATAAAATTGATGGGAAGTTTGTTTTTGATGGTGATTATTTTGTGGGTAATTATCTATTAAACCAGAATCTAAATCTAAATTAGTTAATGTGAGAACTTCTTCCCGGTTGCGAGTGTCGTCACAATATTCACAGGCTGCTAATAGGGCTTTTATTAATGCTAAATGTGTTTGTGGATTTTCTTGCGCCCAGTCTTCTCGCACTCCTAAAATTTTATCAGGATGTCCATTCCAAAGTTCTGATGTGATGGCAATAATAGAACCTATATTTTTTGCAATTGCGTGTGTGTTCCAAGGTTCTCCAACACAGTAACCATCAATTTTTTTATCTTTTAAAGCATTCACCATTTCTTCTGGTGAAATTGTCATTAAACTGACATCTATATCTGGTTCAATTCCTCCTGCCGCTAACCAATAGCGTAATAATAAGTTCTGCATTGATGCAGGATGAACAATTCCCAAGGTATTGGTTTTGTCTAGATCAGCGTTGATAATTTTGTGAAATTCAGCTAAATTTGTAACCCCATTATTAAATAATTCTTTGCTGAAGGTAATGGCGCTACCATTGCGAGAAAGGGTCATGGCTGTAACCATTGAAATGGGCGTTTTACCACCTGCACCTAATGTCATTGCTAGGGGCATTCCTGCTACCATTTGGGCTGCATCAAGTTTACCTGTAGCTACACCTTTAGCAATTTCTTTCCAGCTATTTTCGGATTGAAGGTTGACTTCTAAACCGTATTGTGCAAAGAAACCTTTTTCTTTGGCAATTATTAAAGGTGCGGCTTGGGTGAGGGGAATATAGCCAATTTCTAAATGTACTTTTTCTAAATTTTTGTTAGAAATAATTGCTGGGGCTGTGGGTTGTTTTTGGCGTTTTTTTGCTTGTTTTTGTTGGTTGAGGAAGTAGATCATTTCGTTCCGCAAGTTGTAATAACTGGGATGGTTAACTACTTCCAGACGTTGACGGGGACGGGGGATAGGAACTTCTAAAATTTGCCCAATATGTGCTTCTGGTCCATTGGTTAACATAATAATGCGATCGCTCAATAATAAAGCTTCATCAACATCATGTGTCACCATTACACAGGTAATTTTGTGTTCATTACAGATTTGCATTAATTGTTCTTGTAAATTACCTCTGGTTAACGCATCCAAAGCACCAAAAGGTTCATCTAATAACAACAATTTCGGACGAGTAGCTAAAGCACGGGCGATCGCAACTCGTTGTTTCATCCCCCCAGATAACTCACTAGGATGTTTGTTAGCTGCACGTCGTAAACCCACCAGATCAATATGTTCTTCTATTATTTCTCGACGTTCTCTTAAAGGTAAATTTTGATGTACTTCATCAACAGCTAAAGCAATATTTTCTCTTACAGTTAACCAAGGAAGTAAGGAATAATTTTGAAAAACTACCATCCGATCTGGACCAGGTTCTCTAACTTCTCTACCCTCCAAAGTCACCCCACCAATACTAGCTCTATCTAAGCCAGCAATAATATTAAGTAAAGTGGACTTACCACAACCAGAATGACCAATTAAAGAAATAAATTCACCCTGGCGAATTTTCAACTCTATATTTTTTAAAGCGATATATTTACCACCATTAGGGAGGTTAAATATTCTGTCTACGTGGTCAATTTCTAAAAAAGTCTTCATAGGTTTAGTAATGGGTAATTGGTGTTTATTTAGATCCCCGACTTCTTTTTCATGGTGTAATTAAATTATAAATAGATGTTAGAAGTCGGGGATATGAGAATTATTTGTGTTCTGTTTGCACAACTTTATCAGCAATAAAAGCCACCATTCTATCTAACAATAAACCCACCAAACCAACATAAACTAACGCAATAATAATCTCACTCAAATTAGTTTCTGTACTCGTGTTGTAGGCATCCCAAATAAACGAACCAATACCCACACCACCAACTAACATTTCTGCTGCGACAATTGCCAACCAAGATAAACCAATACCAATTCTCAAACCTGTGAAAATATAAGGAACAGTTGCCGGAAACACAATTCTCAAGAAATATTTGTCCTTACGTAAACGTAAAACGCGAGCCACATTTACATAATCTTGGGGAATATTTTGTACACCCACAGTTGTATTAATTAAAATCGGCCAAATTGAAGTAATAAAAATTACGAAAATTGCCGAAGGGTTGGCTTGTTGAAAAGCAGCGAGAGAAATAGGCAACCAAGCCAAAGGAGGAATAGTTCTTAATACTTGAAAAATTGGATCTACAGCATTATATAAAAACTTATTCACCCCAATAAATATTCCTAAAACCACCCCTACAACTGCTGCTAAAGAAAAACCTAAAGCTACCCGTCCTAAACTGGTCAATATTTGCCAACCTAAACCCTTATCACTGCCACCATTATCAAAAAAAGGCTGAATAATAAAAGGGTCCCAAGTTTCAGAAAATGTTTCAATCGGACCAGGTAACTGAAAACCAGGAATTAAACAAAGTAATTCCCACAAAACCAGAAAAATCAATAAACCAAAGATTGGTGGTATTACTTTATTTACTAAAAACTTATTAATTACCTTCTGCTGTTTACTACTAACTCTACGACTTCCAACACTAGCAGCCATTTCTTACTCCTTAATTCTCTTTTCTCTGCGCCTCTGGGTGAACCTGAAAAATTGAATAAATATACCAAAGGTAACGGGTAGGGGTAATTCATGAATTACCCCTACTACTTAAACTTTCTTAAGTTGTAAACTCTTTAAATATTCCTCCGGTTTTTCTGGATCAAATTTTACCCCATCAAAAAATGTTTCCACACCACGAGAAGAACTCGTAGGAATTTCCGCAGCAGATACACCCAAAGCTTTAGCTGCTTGTTTCCATAAATCTTCTCTATTTACCTGATCAACCATTTCTTTGATTTTCGTATCTTTAGGTAAATAACCCCAACGAATTTCTTCAGTTAAAAACCAAGTATCATGACTTTTATAAGGATAAGAAGCATTATCAGCCCAATACTTCATCCGATATTGGAAGTTTTGTTCCTTACGTCCATCACCATAATCAATATTACCTTTAGACCGTTCTAAAATGTCAGCCACAGCCACATTAAAGTATTTTCTGTCAGCACAAATTTTACACATTTCCTCTTTATTTTCTGGCTTTTCACACCATTGTTGTGCTTCCATAATTGCCATTAATAATGCTTGTGCTGCGTTAGGATTTTTGTCAACCCAATCTTTTCGCATAGCAAAAGCTTTTTCGGGATGATCATTCCATAATTCACCAGTAGTTAAAGCAGTATAACCTAATTTTTGGCTAACTAATTGCGCGTTCCAAGGTTCACCTACACAGAAAGCATCAACAGTACCAACTTTCATATTAGCTACCATTTGTGGTGGTGGAACTGCTTCTAAAACCACATCTTGATCAGGATTAATACCACCAGCAGCTAACCAATAACGAATCCATAAATCATGAGTACCACCGGGAAAAGTTATGGCAACTTTGATGGATTTTTTATCGGCTTTGGCTTTATTTACTGCGTCTTTGAGTGATTTACTTTGTAAACCAACTTTTAAATCTTTGAATTTTTCTGCAACTGAAATCGCTTGACCATTAACATTTAGCCGCGCCAATAGATACATTGGAACTTTATCATTAATGGTCATTAAATAAGGCATTGGGCTGAGAATATGTGCGCCATCAATACCACCACCAGATGAGGCAATTTTTAGATTATCTCTTGTGACTGGCCAGGATTTTTGTTTGCTGACTTCTACATCAGTCATGCCATATTTGGCAAAGAAACCTTTTTCTTTGGCAATAATTAAAGGTGCAGAATCTGTTAAAGCAATAAATCCTAATTTAGCTTTGGTTGTTTCTACTTTTGGAGCATTACTAACTGTGGAATTGTTAGCAAGTTGGGCAGTGGAAGAAGCTGCACTATCTGTTGTTGCTGACTGAGAGTTATTAGATGAACAACCGTGCGCTATGATGGAAGTCGCTGCCGCTAAACTGGAAGTAATAATAAATTTTCTGCGGGAAATATTGCTCATTTTCAACTCTCAGTTGTTCGATTTTAGATTTTGGATTTTAGATTTATGCTAATAGAAAATCATTGCCCAGGTTTGATTGGGGTTTTCAATGATGTCTATATTTTTCGGTTTATTTAATGGGAAATTAAGGCTTCTTCCCGAACTTTTGCACCGAAGTTTTGAATGAGTATTTCTTTTAATATGGGTTGTACATCTTCACAAGGAACGCTTTTTTGTACACAAGTTCCTAGTTTAGCATCTTTACCAACTTTTCCACCCATATAAATGTCAACACCTTCTACTGTTTGCCCATTTTTACGGACTTTTGTACCCATTAAGCCAATATCTGCTACTTGGGGTTGTCCGCAAGAATTTGGGCATCCTGTCCAATGAATACGGACGGGTTTTGATAATATTAATTCCCGTTCTAATGCTTTACTCATGGCAACGGCACGATTTTTTGTTTCTATTAATGCGAAGTTACAAAATTGTGCGCCTGTACAAGATACCACTGCTCGCATTAATAAACCAGGATTAACACCAAATTTATTTAACAATGGTTCAGTTAAAAATGTGTTTAAAGCTGAATCGGGAATATTAGGAATAATCGCATTTTGTTCAACTGTAAATCTAATTTCGCCACTGCCATAAACTTCAGCTAACCGGGCAAGTTGAAACATATCATCAGCAGATAATCTACCGACAGGAATGTTTAAACCTGCATAATTTAATCCTGGTTGTTTTTGGGGATAAATCCCAATATGATCCCGTTTTTCCCAATCAATTTCGTCTTTTGGTGCTGCGGGTGTGAATGTTTTTCCCCAGCGTTTTTCTACTTCTGAACGGAATTTTTCTAAACCCCATTCATCAATTAACCACATTAACCGGGCTTTTTGACGGTTAAGACGTAAACCATGATCCCGGAATATTTCAACAATGGCTTTACATAAACTAACTACTTCTTCGGGTTTCACCCAAGCATTTAAAGGAATAGCTGCTTCACAACGTTTACCGGAGAAAAAACCACCGACTAAAACATTAAAACCAAATCCTTCTTTAAATGCTGGTACAAATGCTAAATCATTGATTTCTGCGTGAACTGAATTATCTTTTCCTCCAGTTACAGCAATGTTAAATTTACGAGGAAGATTGGTAAATTCTGGGTTTCCTTCACCTTTATTAGTCAGCATATCTTGAATTTGCTGTACTAATTCTCTGGTATCATACAACTCGTTAGCATCTAAACCAGCTACAGGATCACCTGTAATATTACGGATATTATCCATACCGGATTGGATGGCGGTCAAGCCAACGGTGTTAAATTTATTAAAGATGTCAGGAATATCTGAAAAATTGATCCCACGAAGTTGTATATTTTGTCTGGTCGTGATATCTGCGCTGCCGTCGTCACCGTAACGCTGTATCACTTCTGCTAAAACATACATTTGACTGCTGGTGAGAATACCGTTAGGTATCCGCATCCGCATCATGAATTTTCCGGGTGTCACTGGGCGAAAAAATACACCTAACCATTTTAGGCGATGGTTGAGGTCGTTTTCGTCCATTGCTTCCCAACCAATTTTCACAAATTCGCTGATTTCGTCTTTAACTGCAAGTCCGTCTTTTTCAGCTTTGAATTTCTCGAATTTATTCAGTTTTTCGGTGGTAGTTGCTGTTTCTGTCATTATGTTGTTTTTTGGGAACAGGACTGAGTTAATTGTTTATCCGTGTTCTTATCGGTGCTGTACTTTCCACTTTTAAGAAAACAACTGATAGTAGTTTCCTGGTTGGTGGTTGTAGCAATTCGATATTGATAAGTTAAGGTGAATTTTCATCACAATTCGTATAGTGTGTTACGAAATTTCTAAAATTATGCAGAAACCGGATATTGGGGTTGCGTTTTTTGCATAACTTCTTGGTTTCTATAGGTGTAAGTGAGGATAAAGAGTAATCTTTAAAAATTTGATAGAATAGGAATAAATGATGATTTCAATGGAGGAAAGATTATGTTATTAACTCAAAATCAACAAGAATCTATGAACGAAAGAATTGAGAAAGTTGTGAAGATTTTGATGGAAGAACGTTCGTTATTTAAGGAAGAATTGAATGCAGAGGAAATGGTGAAAGAGTTATGTAATTTATTTCAGCAAAACTTACCAATTGAGGAGTTTAATAGTATGTATTATCAGCAATTGAAGTCCCGTTGTAGTGGAATTATGGTGACAGAAGCAGTAGCAGGGACATTAAATGAATTAACCCCCGAACTGAGTCGTTAAATTAAGGCTACAATAAAATAAATAGCAAAATCCTCACCAATATATGGTTACATCAACACAACCCAAAACTCAAACCCTATACGATCAAGATTATTACCTGTGGATAAAAACAACTATCAACCAACTTCGCACAGGACAATTTTCTGCTGTTGATTTAGAAAACTTGCTAGAAGAATTAGAAACTATGGGTAGAAGTCAGAAGCGAACAATTAAAAGTTTATTAATTAAGCTTCTTGTACATTTACTAAGACTCAAATACTGGGAACAGGAAAGAGAACAAAATCAAGGACATTGGAAAGGTGAAATTAGAACATTAGGTGAGAAAATATTGTTTTCAATGTTGCCTATGTTTAAGCAATATGTGAGAAATTATCATCAAAATTAACTGTTACAATTAACTTAACTACATTGTGCTATAATCATAATCAAATCAATTAACGGTAAAATCATGAAACTAAAAATCATTGTACATCAAGCAGAAGAAGGCGGATATTGGGCGGAAGTTCCTTCTCTTCCAGGTTGTGCTACTCAAGGAGATTCTTTTGAGGAACTTTTACAAAATTTATATGAAGCTATTGAAGGCTATTTATCAGTAGATATCAATGATATTCAACTACAAGATAATGCTAAGGTTTTAGAAATAGCTATATGAAATCAATGACGGGTAAGGAATTAGCTAAAATCTTGGAAAAACATGATTGGGTATTAATTAGAATCCAAGGAGGTCATCATATTTATGGTAAACTGGGTATGAATGTAAAAATATCTGTGCCTATTCATGGCAATAAAGATATTAAAATAGGATTACTAAGACATTTATTAAAACAAGCGGAATTATTTGATTATCTTGATTAAATTCACGACAAAAATTAATTTATGAGTAATAATAAACAATAGTCAAAAATCAAACCATAAATTACAGCATCTATGAAACGTCGTGAATTTTTCAACTGGGTAGGTTTAGGTTTATTAGCAAGTTCTTTACCTGTAGCGATCGCAGCTTGTACCACAGATACAACCACAACTGCATCTTCCCCTTCTCAGGGTGCTGCTAAAGACTGGCAAAAAATCGGTACTGTAGCAGACTTAGACAAAACAGGGCAATTATTAGTACCAGAGTCACCAGTAGGTGCAGTGTTGGTAGTTGGTACATCTAAAGCTGCAAAAAATTTAATTGCTGTTAACCCTACCTGCACTCATCAAGGTTGTACTGTTGCATGGAAAACAGATAAAAATCAGTTTGTCTGTCCCTGTCATGATGCAAAATTTGCCCGTGATGGTAAAGTGCAAGCAGCACCAGCCGAAAAACCACTAAGAACCTACCTGGCTAAAATTGAAAACGATTCTGTGTTTGTTAAACCAGCTTACTAAAGATTTTTATTACTCAATCAAGCATCAAGATGATTTTATTCTGTACGGGTTTAGCAATGCTAAACTCCTACTGAATTTTGACTGCAATATCAGAAATTTTTACAAAATTTTGTATCATAATCTACTAAAATAATGTAATCAACTTGTTAACTTTGTTAAGTTTATTAAAATTGAGAATCTAATTCCTGCTACCTATGCGTTTAGAGCAGTTACAAGCTTTTTTGGCGATCGCCCAAACTGGCAGTTTTCAACAAGCTGCTAAAAAATGTGGTGTCACCCAATCTACAATTAGCAGACAAATTCAAGGTTTAGAAGCAGATTTAGGTGTAGAACTGTTTCACAGAACCACCCACGCTAAACTCACATTGGGAGGTGAACGTTTACTTCCCCGTGTGCGGAAAATTTGCCAAGAATGGGATACAGCAATTTCAGAATTAACTGATTTAATGGCAGGAAAACAGCCAGAATTATGTATTGCTGCAATTCATTCTCTTTGTGCTTCTTACCTACCGCCAATTTTACAACAGTTTTGTCATGATTATCCAGAAGTGCAATTAAGAGTAACATCATTAGGAAGTGATCGCTCTCTCAAAGTCCTCAAAGATGGACTTGTAGATTTAGCAATAGTCATGCACAATCGCTTTTTGATCACTGGTAAAGAAATGGTCGTACAAACATTATATGATGAACCCATAGAAGTATTAATAGCAGCAAATCATCCCCTGGCGAAATTTGCATCTATACCCTGGAATGAATTAATTAAATATCCCCAGGTAGTATTTAAAGATGGTTATGGAATGCAGCGTTTAATTCAAGATAGATTTGATAAACTAGGAATCAAATTACCCGCAGCTTTAGAAGTAAACACTTTAGATGCTTTTCGCGGAGTAGTTCGTCAAGGAGAACTAATAGCTTTATTACCTTATTCAGCATTAATAGAAGCAAAGTTTGATCCTAGTCTTGCCGTCCGTCCCCTAGCCAATAATAGTAATTTAGGTGATAATTCTAGTTTGACTCGTCGCGTAGTCATGGTAACAACTCAAGACCGTTTACAAATTCCTCCTATTCAACATTTTTGGCAATTAGTAAGTGATAACATTCCCCCAAAATTAGAACAACAGCGCACAGCATCTTAATATTTTAGATTTTAGATTTTAGATTTTAGATTGGAAATAACTGAAGAAAATCCAAAATCCAAAATATAATCCCTATTCCCCATTCCCTATTCCCTAACTAATGACTAATACATTTAAAGAATTTATCCAAAAAGTCGGTAGCGGTAGTCATACTTCAGAAAATTTAACTCGCACTGAAGCTTATACCGCCATGAAAATGATGTTATTAGCTGAAGCTAAACCTGCACAAATTGGAGCTTTTTTAATTGCTCACCGTATGAAACGTCCCACAGGTGAAGAATTAGCAGGAATGTTAGATGCTTATTATGAACTAGGACCAAAATTACAACCAATTAATAATAATAAAATTCCCATTGTACTAGGTATTCCCTATGATGGTAGAACTCGCACTGCACCAATTAATATTATTACAGCTTTATTATTAGCATCTGCGGGACAACCTGTAATTATGCACGGAGGAATTCGCTATCCCACAAAATACGGTTTACCTTTAATAGAAATTTGGCAAAATTTAGGATTAAATTGGACTAATTTATCTCTAGAAAAAATCCAAGAAATATTTAATAAAACTCATCTTGGTTTTATTTACACACCTAACCACTTTCCCCTCACTAACGCTCTTTGGGAATATCGAGAACAATTAGGAAAACGGCCACCATTAGCGACAATGGAATTAATTTGGTGTCCTTATGCTGGTGATGCTCACATTATCGCCGGTTTTGTCCATCCACCCACTGAAGCCATGTTTCAAACTGCTTTAGATTTACAAGGCGTAAAAAAATATACCTTTGTCAAAGGTTTAGAAGGTAGTTGTGACTTACCACGCGATCGCACAGCCATTATTGGCGTGTCATCTTCCACAACACAAGAAATAGAAAGGTTACACCTTGCACCCCGTGAATATGGTTTTACCCCCAAAAACGTCCCCCTGGGTACAACCGAAGAACTCATCAAAGATATGCAGTCTGTTCTAGCTGGAAATGACAGCGAACTGATGCAAACAACTTTATGGAATGGAGGCTTTTACCTATGGCACTGTGGCATTTCTCCAGATATGCAAACAGGTATAGACAAAGCCAAAGAATTATTTAGCAGTGGTGTAGTCGCAGCTAAACTACAAGAGGTAATTGAATGAAGAATGAAGAATGAAGAATGAAGAATGAAGAATGGGGAACAAGTAATATTTATTCTGTAACCTGTAACCTGTCACCTACAGATAACACCATTCCTTCACAAGCTAATAAAACATTAGAAAAAGCAGACTTAACTTCATCCTGAATTTTATCCAGAAAATAATCATCATCATCTGGGTGATGGTGAGATATAATCAATTTTTTCACATTAGCACTTTGCGCTAAATCTACTGGAGTTTTCCAGAGTAATTCAGCATATTCATGATTTTTATTGGTAGGCGGAGTATAAGTAGCATTAGTAACCAATAAATCAACACCTTGAATAATGGGCAAAATCTGGTTTTGCTCTTCTATATCAAGACTATTATGTAAATCTGTAGCGTAGGCAATACTGTGGTTTGCCCAATTTACCCTGTAACCAATTGATCTCTGAGTTTTATTAATTAGTGCGGTTGTAATTTTTACCTCACCTAACTCCACAGCATTACCAGGAGTCAAGTTATAAAACAACAACTCTGATTGCATCATTTGTAAAGGGTAGGGAAAGTGAGGTTGGAGCATCTGATCACAGAGGCATTGTTTAATTGATGCACCATTGGAAGCAGCTGTACCGTAAATATGGAAGCAGTTGTCTGTAACAAATGCGGGGGCAAAAAAGGGAAATCCTTGGATACGATTTGATTGGGAGTTGGTAAAAAATAAATGGGCTTCTAGTACCTGTTGTTGTTGTTGCCAAGTTTTTCCCAAAATGCGTAAACCAGTACCTCCATCAAAAATCAAGCGTTTTCCTGCTACGTATATTTCTACACAAGCAGTATTACTACCATAGCGGCAGGTGTGACTGTTTGGGGTAGGAATTAAACCTCGTACACCCCAAAATTTAACCCAAAACTCCCCAGCAGGGTGATTGAGCGGAGGAGTTAATTGATCATTGACGTAGTTTTGGGAATCAGAACGCTCAAGATTTGACATTTTCCTTGAACTTAGAGCTTACTGAGCAGATCATCGTAGTTTCTTACTTCTAACATCCGGTTTTTTTCGTCCACAATGACAACCGTAGGAGAGTAATGTTTTAACTCCTCTAGTGTAAACTGCCCGTAAGCCATTATAATCAAGCGATCGCCTATAATGCCTAGCCTTGCGGCCGCTCCATTTAACTCAATGATTCCTGAGTTAGCTGGAGCCGAAATTGCATAAGTAATAAAACGCTGGCCATTAGCATTATTCACTACTTGTACTTGTTCATAGGGTAAAATACCAGCTTTATCTAAAAGAACTTGATCAATACTGATACTACCCACATAGTTAATATTTGCCCCTGTGAGGGTACAGTTATGAATTTTAGCCAAAAGGAGAGTGCGCTGCATTTCGTTTTGGGTTGTTCCGCAACAACCGGGAGTAGTTTTATTCTATTAAACAGGTTTGTGGTTGGTAATGGGTGATTGATAATTGGTGATTGGGAAGAATGAATTTATTACCCATTACCCATTACCCATTACCCATTACCCATTACCCATTACCCATTAACCATCATTTATTATTTTTTAGCAGCAGCGATGCACTTTTCGACTAAGGGTGCAACCCTGTCTACATCCTGCCAACCGAGAATTTCTGTTACCTTTTTCTCCAAATTTTTGTAAGAACGGAAAAATTCAGCAATTTCTTCTAAACGGTGGGGATGGATGTCTTTGAGGGAGTTTACATTGGCATAACGTGGATCTTTGGCAGGAACACAAAGAATTTTTTCATCGCGATCGCCACCATCAATCATTTCCAAAAAACCAATTGGTCTTGCAGGAATTATACAACCTGGAAAAGTTGGTTCATCCATTATGACCATCCCATCCAGAGGATCACCATCATCAGCTAAGGTGTTGGGTATAAAGCCATAGTCATAAGGGTATTTTACCGAAGAATAAAGCACCCGGTCTAGGGCAAAAGCGTTTAAATCCTTGTCAAATTCGTATTTATTTTTACTCCCACCTGCTATTTCAATCAAAACATTAATCACACCCGGTTTAGGTTGGGCAGGAATAAGAGATAAATCCACAACAAAACTCCTTCGCTTATAGTGAGAATCCAGGTAGCACGCAGTTTGGCTCCCCGTGTTAGATTTTAGGACAATTGTGCATCTGTTCCCAAGGCTTTAGGCAAAAAATACAGATCCCCGACTTCTGGGAGAAATCAGGGATCTGCTAATGTATGGTTAAATTAAAATTGCTACAGCACAACTAAACTGGATGTAGAAACAGTTATTTATTGCTTCTGGCTAAATCGTATGTCAGGGTTGACGGATGATGATTGGGAACAATAGGTGAAGAATAGTGGGAAATGATAAATACAGGTAGGGTCAGGGTCACGAGTGCGATCGCCGTTCCCACAATGTCTGCCACACGTTGGGAATATGTGTCGGGAGGTTTGGCAGACTGGCTATTTGAATTCATACAAAAAATTTTTTTGTTCCTATCACTTGTAGTTATACTCTTTTTCAGAGAGTTTCATTTCTATTTTAGCTATTTTTCTCAAGTCAAGCTGCTAACTTTAAAGAAACTTATCCTGTTGCAAAAATGGCATAGGAGCTTTTTATACATGGCATTTTTGTTACAAATGAAATATCAAATATCTGCTTCTTCATGGAGTAATTAATATTTTCCGGAAATTCGTTTAACTACATCAAAATCACTTGATTTAGTGATCTTAGTCACAGAATTATTAATTTTATTGTGCATTTACAGCAATTTTAGATTTTAGATTTTAGATTTTCTCGTTCCCAGTCTCAGACTGGGAATGCAATATAGAGGCTCGGCCTCTGATTTTACCAAAGGCAGAGCCTTTGAAAATTCATTCCCATACAGAGTATGGGAACGAGAAGCGAGAAAATTTAGGATATGTTTGAGCTTTTATCCTTTAGCATAAGCATCCATTGGTTCTTTAATAAACCGGATATAAAGATGCCTAAAAGTGGATTTAATTACACGAGGCATAGCAAAATCAATTGGCATTAAGTTATCAGGTAAACGCCAATCTTCTATTTGCAAAAGTTCAGGAGTTAAATTAGGAAAATCAATTTCACTTAATTCTGGACAAATACCCAATCTTTGAGAAGCTGCGATAGTGGGAACTTGTAAAGGATCAACCTTGAGAATTTCTAACATTGCCCGATCTAAAGCAAACACATTATCCGATGCTGCTAAAACACCTAAATCACGAGGTTCACCACCACTAGGACCATTACCTTCATGGCCAACAATACCATCTAAAATTGTTAAATTGGGGTTAATTGCCCTAGCAGTTTCTACCAACATTTCTCCAAACCTTGTGGTATCTTTTCCTGCCTCAAAATGCCACCAAGCTTTCATTTTTCCAGGCACACAACCAAAGAGATTTTTCACACCCAAAGTTACAGTTAATTGCATATGAGATTTAACTTTGGGTAAGTTAATAATAACATCTGCTTCCATGGCTTCTTTTGATAATAGCAGATGATTAAAATCATCATTCACAGTTTGATAACGTTTACCGTGAAATTCCACAATAGGAATATTCAACTCTTCTAAAATTGGTAATAAACCATTAGCTGTAGCGACACCTTTAGCACTACCAAAAGCGGGACTATCTCCCAAAAATGGTTTACCTCCCACTTCCATCACCATTTCAGCCACAGCGCGGACTAATTCTGGGCGTGTGGTACATTCTTTAGTAGGACGAGAACCGGTGAGTAAATTAGGTTTTAAAAGTACGCGATCGCCCCTTTTCACAAAAGCTGCTATTCCCCCCAAAGGTTCTAATAGCGTGGTTAAGGATTCTCTTAAAGCCTCTTGTTCGTAAGATTTAGCCCGAATTAAACTAACGGCTGGTTTTGGTGTCTGCATATTTCATTAATAATTGCCTTATTATATCACAATATAGACTATTTTTAGCTAAAATTCAGGCAAGAGGTAATACATAAAACTATGTCAACTGCAATTACTGATATTGGTGCTTTGATTGATAGCGACCCTGCAAACCCAGAAGAAATTGATGCTGATATTGCAGCAGCAGAAGCAGGAGGCGATCGTATGGAAACATTACATAAGGTCAGTGAATTTTGGTATATAATATCGCCATAAGATGCCGTGAAAAAATCGCGTTTATAGCTGTCCTGACTGCGGTTATACTGAGGATAGAGATTTACAAGCAGCAAAAAATCTTGAAGGTTGGTTTGATGGAATTGATGTTCCAAAATGTTCAGATATGGCGGTAAGTTCTACCGTGTCGGCCTGTGGAGTAGGTAAACCTCTCAAGAGTCATCTTGAGACTACAATGAAGCAGGAAGTAAACAATTACCATTGTCCAGTTAAATCTAGACTTGGGTAATTTTGGGTAAGTCTTATGGAACGGAACAGACATAAGTTAACTATCTTTGACAATAATTAAAACGGAGTCCTATACCAAGATGTTTACAAAGAAAAGCTGGCAGAAGTTGAAAATATTTGCAGGTGCATTTTGTGTTATTGCTGTAACACCGTTTTGTGAAGTTAACACCTCTGCAAGAGCCGCAGATACAGTAATTATCCGCTATGGTCCTCTAAAAGACTCTGTATCCTTAGCAGAGTTGAAAAAAGCTGTGGAAACTGGCAAATTACCAGATAGTTTAGAACTTTACACCAAAAGAATGACCGAGGAGCAACGCCAGTTTTTACTGGGAGGATTGAAAAACACAATCCCCATCAATGTTGTAACTTTAGATAGATTAATCAATACACAAATTGGTACGACTATTCTCAGTGATATCTCTACGGCTATTAGTCGTAAGGATCAAGCCGGGGTAAAGGCCATAAAGGCGGGATTAATTTTAGGGGCTAATTCCCCACAAGGCTTATCTGTCCTCAGTTTTATTGAGGCGTATCCTAGTAAGCACTTACAAATTAATTTGCCCCAGGCGATTAATGTACTGCGGAATTTGAATAGTGCCTTTTTACGCACCCAGCAGTTTATGTTGGCGATCGCTCCCCTGCTTAACCCCACAGAAGTGAAATTTAATTCTGCCTTAGACCCTGCGGAAGCAGGAAAAGCAGAAGTACAAACACTTAGCTTAAGTTACAACGACCAAAAGCGACAACGACAAATTCCCGTAGACATTTACTTTTCAACTACGGCAACGGTCAATAAACCCCTAATTGTTTTTTCTCATGGTTTGGGTTCAGTGGGTACTGACTTGCGTTATTTAGCAAAACATTTGGCTTCCCATGGATATGTAGTTGCAGCCCCAGAACATCCTGGAAGTAATGAAGCTAGTAGCAATGCAGCTTACCAAGGTAAAAAACGACTAGTTGAACCCCAAGAATTTTTAGACCGCCCCCGTGATATTAGTTTTATCCTAGATGAATTGGAAAAACTCAATCAATCACCTAATAATCCCTTACAAGGTAAGCTGGCCACTAATAATGTCATGGTTGTGGGTCATTCCTTTGGAGGTGGCACTGCTTTGGCATTAGCAGGAGGTGAGTTACAAATTGATCACCTCAAACAAAAGTGTCAGCGGAACTTGGTCCAAGGGAGTTTAGGTGAGGTGGTGCAATGTGTAGCCCAAGAATTACCAGAAAAAACCTATCAATTGCGAGATGGGAGGGTGAAACAGGCGATCGCTCTTAATCCCATATCATCTCTGATGTTTGGTGATAGTGGTTTAGCCAAAATACAAATCCCCACATTAGTTTTCGCCAGTTCCGCAGATAAAACCACCCCCGCCTTAACAGAACAAGTCCTGAGTTTTGCTAAAATTCGTTCCCCAAAATGGTTAGTGGGTGTAATTGGGGCTAGTCATTTAAGTGTCAAAGACCCTGATTTTACCGTAGATCAAAGTTACATTCCCGATACTCCCATCTTGAGCCGAGAAATCACTGGCGAACAAGCTAAAGATGTGCGTAAATTTCTCTGTGCTATTACCCTCGCCATGGCTGCACAATTAACCCCTGAAGCTAGTCAATACGCGCCTTTCCTCACGTCTGAATATGCTCAAATCGCCTCAACTCGTCTTTTCCCATTTCGCATAGTCCGAGAACTTCCTCCTCAAGTTCTGGAAATGATGGCGGGTCAGTAGGTAGCTGAGTATATCAAATGATTCCCACAAATGATGATAAACTTCAACTTATATGGGGGTTTAGCACTGCTAAACCCCTACCCAATACTTTTCGGTTAAGCCCAAAACAACGAAATAACGTAGGTTGGGTTGAGGAACGAAACCCAACATTTACAAGGGTTTGTTGGGTTTCCACACGGTAAACCCAACCTGGTTATAAAGGTATAATCGCACTCATTTGTTCCAAATCTAAAACAGCAGCTAATTCTTCCTCAGTCATTAAACCCTTTTCTAAAACTATTTGACGGAGAGACTTTCCTGTTTCCAAAGACTCCTTAGCGACAGCAGCAGCATTAAGATAACCGATGTGAGTATTTAAAGCAGTAACTAAAGCCAAACTACCCTCAGCATAACCTAAACATCTTTCTTTGTTGGCAGTAATTCCTTGAATACAACTGTTAGTTAAAGCCGCAATTGTATTACCTAAAATTTCAATGCTGTGAATTAAATTATAGGCAATAAGAGGCATCATCACATTTAATTCTAATTGTCCTGCTTGTGATCCAAGAGCGATCGCCTGATCATAACCCATCACCTGAAAACATACCATTGATGTCATCTCTGCCATTACGGGATTATACTTACCTGGCATAATGGAAGAACCTGGTTGCACTGGAGGTAGTTGAATTTCCTTAAACCCGGTTTTGGGTCCAGAGTCCATCAAACGCAGGTCATGGGAGATTTTAACTAGATCCTGAGCTAAATTTCGCACAGCACCGGAAACATTCACAAACGCACCCATACTTTGCATCGCGGCCATTAAATGGGGTGCTGGTTCTAAAGGTATTTCTAATAGTTGGGAAAGTGTCTCTACTACCCGTTTCCGGTATTCAGGATGGGTATTCATTCCTGTACCCGCAGCACTTCCACCTAAACCCAAAACCATCAAATCACCGGAAGCGGTGTATAATCGGTTTTGATGTTCGCTGAGAATGTGCGCCCAAGCGCGGAAGTTTTCACCCAAACGCACGGGTACTGCATCCTGTAAATGAGTTCTTCCTGATTTAACGATATCGTGAAATTCCACCGCTTTTGCTTCTAAGGTAGAAATTGCTATTTCCAAAGCAGGGTGTAGAGTTTGGGAAAGTGCTAATAAACCACCGATACGGATAGCGGTAGGGATGACATCGTTGGTAGACTGACCATAGTTAACATGATCATTAGGACTAACTCGTTTATAATTACCCTTTTCATCTCCCAAAATTTCTAAAGCGCGGTTTGCGAGAACTTCGTTAATGTTCATGTGGTGAGATGTTCCTGCACCTGCTTGGTAAACATCAACTACGAACTGATCACGGAGTTTACCGGCTAAAATTTCATCAACTGCTTGAATGATAGCTTTGCTAATATCTGCGGGAATACAATTTAATTCACCATTGACGATAGCGGTAGCTTTTTTGATATATAAACCTGCGTTGACGTAGGTGTGTAGAGGTTTTAAACCACTGATGGGAAAATTTTCAACAGCGCGTTGGGTTTGAATACCATAATAGACGTTGTTGGCAATTTGGCGATCGCCCATCGAGTCCCGTTCAATGCGAAAATCTGTATTGTTAGTCATAGTGAGTGTGTCGTAGGTTATCTGAAAATACAGATCATCCCACGTGAGGATGCTAAAAGCCTAATTTAGCAATCTTTTTTAGGATAAACTTGGGTTAAATACTAAAAGGTAAAAATATTATGGTAACAACACCCACTCGTAAATTAACTTTAGCAGAATTTTTACAACTACCAGAAACCAAACCAGCAAGCGAATATATTAACGGAGAAATAATTCAAAAAACCATGCCACAAGGTAAACATAGCAGATTACAAGGGAAAACAGTTAATGCGATTAACAATGTAGTTGAAGATGCTAAAATTGCTTTAGCATTTCCAGAGTTAAGATGTACATTTGGGGGACTTTCCATAGTTCCTGACATAGCGGTATTTGCATGGGATAGAATACCCGTAGATGAAAAAGGTAACATTGAAAATGCTTTTAATACCCATCCAGACTGGACAATTGAAATTCTTTCTCCAGAACAAAGTATAGCCAAACCCACCAAAAATATTTTACATTGTTTAAATCATGGTACTAGCTTAGGTTGGTTAATTATTCCCCAAGAATATAATATCATAATTTATCCCCAAAACCAACAACCAATTTATTTAGAAAATGAAACAGACATATTACCAGTTCCCGAAATAATGAAAGATTTACATTTAACATTAGGAGAATTATTTGAATGCTTAAAATTAAAATAGATAAAAAATATTCCCGACTTCTTATAAAACCTTTTTGTGTTCTTTGCGTACTTTGCGGTTCGTTAATAAAAGACCTGTAATAAAACTAAAAAATAGGGAGCATCCCAATTTTGAAAAAATAACCGCAGCAACACCAAAAACTCTCTTCTTACCTCTTACCTTCGTGTCTTTCGTGTCCTTCGTGGTTCGTTTATTTCAAGTCTTGAACTCAAACGAAAAATAAACTTACACATTTGGGATACTCCCAAAAAATAAAAAATAACAAACTTTAAAAATCATGAACATACCAAACACAATTACTTTTTCTAGACTGTTAGGAATACCATTTTTATTATACGGATTATATATACCCACACCCCAAGCTAAATGGGTCTGTTTAACCATCTTTTTAATAGCAGCATTAACAGACTGGTTAGATGGATATTTAGCTAGAAAATTAAATCAAATTACAGACTTAGGGAAATTCTTAGATCCATTAGTAGATAAACTCTTGGTACTTGCACCATTATTAGTATTAGTAGAACTAGGAAAAATCCCAGCTTGGGGAGTATTTATAATATTAGCAAGAGAATTAGCCATAGCAGGTTGGCGTGTTAATCAAACCACTATCAGCGGTGCGAATATTTGGGGTAAATTAAAAACAGTCAGTCAAATTATCGCCATAGCTTTACTCATAGCACCTTTATCAGCAGCTTGGCAAATTCCGGCTTTGATTGCCTTTTGGGTATCTATAATATTAACAGTAATTTCGGGAATAATTTATCTAATACCAGCAAAACAAGAACACTAAACAAGAACAAATCAAGGATAAATAATATGTATCAAACAGATCCACCAATTCCTGCTCAAGAAACCCTCCCCACCATGTATGATCTTCCTAGTGAGTACGTGGAGGATTCAGGGTTGCCTGACGAATTTCATCTTTTACAACCGAGACTGTTAACAGATACCTTTTTACCTCCTAATTATCCCCCAGATCAGGTATTTGTAGCGTCAGATTTAAATCTTTATTATGATACTCGTAATCCATTATGGTATAAAAGACCTGATTGGTTTGCGGTGGTTGGTGTTTCTCGTTTGTTTGATCAACGAGAATTACGTTTAAGTTATGTAATGTGGCAAGAAATCATTGCTCCTCTTGTCATGGTAGAATTATTATCACCAAAAACAGAGAAAGAAGATTTAGGCAGAACTTTGAGAGAAGTTAACCAACCGCCTACAAAATGGGAAGTGTATGAAAGAATTGTCAGAGTACCTTATTATATTATTTTTGATAGATACACTGATAAATTACAAGCATTTCAATTAGTGGCGGATCGCTATGAAGAAATAGATGTGAGTTCTGGTAAAATTTGGATGCCAGGAATAGAGTTAGGTTTGGGACTTTGGCAAGGCAGCTTTGAAGGTATTGAACGTTTATGGTTACGCTGGTATGATAGCTCAGGAAAATGGATTCCTACCCCTGTGGAACTTCTGAAACAGGAAAAACAAAAATCTGATAAATTAGCAGCGAAGTTGCGAGAATTGGGAATTAATCCTGATGATTTGTAATGAAAGGTAATTGGTAATTGGTAATTGGTAATTGGTAAAAATGAAATTGATTACCCATTACCCATTACCTAATTAAACAGCTTTCAAAATCTCATCATCTACAGAAAAATCAAGTTCTGTTTTATCTTGTCCACTGGCTAAATAATCATTGTTTAAAGAATCTTGTAAACCAGAAATTAAATCATATTCTGGTTGCCAATTTAATTCAGTCATCGCTTTATTTACCGATGCAAAAAAGTGTTGTACCCGCATGGGGAAAGCTTTACGTTTACCAAAATCAAACTTTTTGGGATCGTAATGTACTATTTTAAGATCAGCGGCAGATTTACCAGCAGCGATCGCACAAGCACGGGCTAAACCATCAAAAGTGACAAAGCGATCGCCTGACACATTATAAATCTCACCAATGGCTTTTTCATTACCAATCACCTGTAACATCGCCTGTGCCAGATCCTTAACATGACCTAACTGGGTAATGTGCATCCCATTTCCAGGAATAGGAATCGGGCGATCGCGGACAATTCTATCAAAAAACCAGCTTTCCAAAGGGTTATAATTCTGAGGTCCGTAAATATAAGTTGGACGAATGGAAGTAAAAGGAATGCCTAACTGTTGTAAGTAAGCTTCCGTTTCATGCTTACCTTTGTGACGACTTTTCGGATCAACAGCATCACCTTCAATGTGGGGCATTTGATCAGACTTTAAATATACCCCAGCCGAACTCATATAAACAAAATGCTTCACCCTACCATGAAAAATTTCCGCTAACGGTTGAGTATCAGCCAGTTCCCGACCATTATTGTCAAAAATGACATCAAAACTTTCCTGTGATAACTTATCCTTTAACTGAGTTGGGTCAGTGCGATCGCCTATAATCTGTCCTACACCATCAGGTGCGGGATGATTACCACGATTAAACAAAACCACCTCATGGCCAGCTTTTACCAGCAGTTGAGTCAAGTAGACACCGATAAACCGAGTCCCACCAATAACCAGAATACGCATAAAATCCCAAATCCTTATAAACACAGGTGACAAAACACCCCTATTGTTGAGATTATCAGGTAATTGGTGACTGGTGATTGGTAATTGGGGACTGGGTATTGACACTCTGCGCTCCTAAAGGAGCGCAGATTCTTAGTTCAACGAGTCCACTTAGCTGAGATCCCTTACGGTGTCTAACAAGCGATGAATCATAAAACTCTTGTGGTGCGGGCATCTTGCCCGCTACTGGTGTACTTCACTTATATGAAATCTGCTGTAAATAGGTCATAGCTAATATAGGACTCCTATTTGATTTTTGAACAAACTCAGTAAACCTTTATTACTTCTTTTCTGTTCCCTATTTCCTTTTCCCCGCCTCTACGAGTAAATTCATAAATCAAACCGAATTGCTATAGGTAATTAATTATATTTTTCCCAGTCACCAGTCCCCAGTCCCCAGTCCCCAGTCACCAGTCCCCAGTCCCCAGTCCCCAGTTAATATGTCTTCAAAATATGCCTTAGTTCATGAGTGGCTAACACCCAAAGCCACAGGAGGTTCAGAACTCGTAGTCAAGGAAATATTAAATTATGTAGATGCTGATTTATATGCCTTAATAGATTTTGAATCTACCAACCCAGAAAGTTATCTTTACCAGCGTCAGATAGGCAAAACCTTTCTGCAACATTTACCCTTAGCCCGTCAAGGGGTACAAAAATATTTACCATTGTTACCATTAGCAATCGAACAGTTAGATTTGCGTCAATATGAGGTAATTTTATCTTCATCCCATGCAGTAGCTAAAGGAGTCCTCACCACTCCAGATCAACTGCACATTTGTTATTGCCATAGTCCAATGCGTTATGCTTGGGACTTGACCTTTGATTATCTCAACCAAAGCAAACTAGGAAAAGGTGGAATTGGATGGATCACAAAATACTTATTGCATAGTTTACGTCAATGGGATGTATTGAGTGCCAACCGCGTTGATTACTTCATCGCCAACTCCCAGCATACAGCCCGCAGGATTTGGCGTTGCTATCGCCGAGAAGCAAAAGTCATTTACCCACCAGTAAACATCGAAAACTTGCCCTTCTGCGCTGAAAAAGAGGATTTTTATCTGATCGTTTCCCGATTGGTGACTTATAAACAAGTATCCTTGATTGTTCAGGCTTTTAATCAACTCAAACGACCATTGGTGGTGATTGGTACAGGACCGCAAATGAAACAACTGCAAGCGATCGCCAGTCCTCATATCCAAATACTCGGATGGCAACCTGAGGATATGGTAAAAACCTATATGGCTCGTGCCAAAGCTTTTGTATATGCAGCTTGTGAAGATTTTGGCATTGCCTTAGTAGAAGCACAAGCTTGTGGTACTCCTGTTATTGCTTATGGTGCTGGTGGTGCTTTAGAAACCGTGCGAGATATTCGCACTTGTATGGACACCGGAACAGGTATATTCTTTAAAGAACAAACAGTAGCAGCTTTGGTGGAGGCCGTAGAAAAGTTTGAAGCCGATCAGGATTTTTTAAAATCTGAGTATATAAAATTACACGCCAGTCAGTTTTCGAGACAGGTTTTTGCAGATCGTTATCTCGATTTCCTGAATCAGTGTCAAGAAAAAAGACCTTCCCTGAAATAATATTCAGGATTTTTGTATTTATTTTCCAAGCTTTTGGGAATTTCCCCCCAGAATCACTGCCTTTTAGCTTTAAGATTGGGACTATGTGTGGTGTGGATTATTAAGGAGTATGATGACTGCCCAGAGTTCACTTCTCTCCGGCAAGCGATACCCACGTAAAGATGCTAATGCCTCGACGCATACTTTAGTCAAACGTGGTCAAAAATCAAAACCGCCCAAGATCAAACCCAGAGGTTTATCTGATCAGGGTTTAAACGGAGAGTTAGCCAAACGACTGTTCGATATTGCATTTTCTTTGTCGGTTTTGATCTTGTTTTTCCCGATATACATAATCTTGGCCTTACTGATTGCTGTAAGCTCACAAGGTCCAATTTTTTATATCCAAGAACGAGTTGGTAAAAACTATCGTCCCTTTAAATGTATCAAATTCCGCACAATGGTAACAAATGCGGATGAAATACTCGCCCAAATGATGGAAACTTCCCCAGAGTTACGTCAAGAATTTACCAGCACTTTTAAACTGAAAAAAGACCCCCGGATTACCAAAATTGGTCACTTACTGCGAATTACCAGCTTAGATGAATTTCCCCAATTTTGGAACGTTTTAAAAGGGGATATGAGTGTAGTAGGTCCTCGCCCCCTAGTAGCGGAAGAATTGTCCAAATATGGCTCTCATATTAATGAAGTTTTAACCATTCGTCCAGGCATTACTGGATTATGGCAAGTATCTGGACGTAATGATATACCTTACCCCCGGCGAGTCCAAATAGACCTACACTATGTTAAATTCAGAAATTTTTGGCTAGATTTATGGATCATCTTGAAAACCATTAATGTGGTAATCATGCCTAAAAATAACGGGGCTTATTAACGCCCTATGGCTAACGCCACACTCCCCTATCAGGAGTATGGCTAATGCCAAGCCCCGCACCTCAGCAGTTCAGCAGCCTAATAAAACCACTGGCTTAATCAAAAAATGCTACAACTTTTATTGTTAACTTGATTAATTCTTCAGATAAATCTATAGTTTATTTGGTTTTTGCCAATCTCAGAAAAATTATTAGAAAAAAGCCTGAAACCCCTTGAGATCAAGTTTTGGATCTTGGCAGATAAACTTAACCGCTTTGTTTTTATAGATAATGGAAACCTAACTTGTTAAAAAGGTTTTTCTTAAGTATAGTAGTTAACATTTGATCTTTAATAGCAACTAAGACTTGTATGTTTAAAATCAGGCAATTTGATCAATGAGTTGCTAATTCATCTAGTATTGCCTGTAAATTTTACAACTTCAACAACAAGAGATAATTGGGAATGACAGAAAAAAAACGAGCGTTGATTACTGGTATCACAGGTCAAGATGGTTCTTACTTGAGCGAATTTTTACTAGAACAAGGTTATGAAGTTCACGGAATTATCCGCCGTACCTCCACCTTTAACACAGATCGCATTGATCACATTTACGAAGATCCACATAAAGAAGGTGTAAGATTATTTCTACACTACGGCGATTTAACTGATGGTACTACCCTGCGCCGCATTTTAGAAGAAGTTAAACCCACAGAAATTTATAATTTAGGCGCTCAATCTCACGTTAGAGTTAGTTTTGATTCTCCTGAATATACAGTAGATGCTGTAGGGATGGGAACTCTTCGTTTATTAGAAGCCATCCGCGACTACCAACACCGCACAGGGATTCAAGTACGGTTCTATCAAGCCGGTTCTTCGGAAATGTATGGCTTGGTGCAAGCAGTCCCCCAAAGTGAAACAACACCTTTTTATCCCCGCAGTCCCTACGCTTGTGCAAAAGTTTATGCTCACTGGCAAACTGTAAATTATCGAGAATCTTATAACTTGTTTGCTTGTAACGGTATTCTTTTTAACCATGAATCACCTCGTCGGGGTGAAACATTTGTTACTAGAAAAATAACTAGAGCTGTTGCCCGTATTGTCGCTGATAAGCAAAAAGTCTTATATATGGGTAATTTAGATGCTAAACGTGATTGGGGTTATGCCAAAGATTACGTAAGAGCAATGTGGCTGATGTTGCAACAAGATCAGCCCGATGATTACGTTATTGCTACAGGGGAAACTCACTCAGTACGGGAATTTTTGGAATTAGCATTTGGTTATGTTAATCTCAACTGGCAAGATTATGTTGAATTTGATCAACGCTATCTCAGACCAGCAGAAGTAGATTTGTTAATTGGTGATCCTACAAAAGCACGACAAAAGTTAGGTTGGCAACCTTCTGTAAGCTTCAAAGAACTTGTTTCTTTAATGGTAGAAGCTGACTTACAAGCCCTTGGGCATACTTCTCCTAATGGCAATGGTTCAAAACAACCCCAAGATATTGCTACTATCCGTCAAGAATTAGGAACTCTGCATTTTTAATTAGGTGACAGGTGACAGGTGACAGGTGACTGGGGAATATTTTTGCTGAAATCCTGAAATCCTGAACTTCTGAACTCCTGACTCCTAAACCCCTGTTTATTCCAAAATCTAAAATCCAAAATTGAATGACTGGCTTAGAACTAAACAATAAACGTATTCTTGTCACTGGTGGTTCCGGTTTTCTAGGCCGTCAAGTGATAAACCAACTGTGTCAAGCTGGGGCAGACCGTGAGAAAATTACAGTACCGCGATCGCGTGATTGTGATTTGCGAGTTTGGGAAAATTGCCAACGCGCAGTTGAACAACAGGATATAGTCATTCACTTAGCTGCTCATGTCGGTGGAATTGGCCTCAACCGTGAAAAACCCGCAGAGTTGTTCTATGATAACTTGATCATGGGTACTCAGCTAATTCATGCGGCCTATCAAGCAGGTTTAGAAAAGTTCGTTTGTGTGGGTACTATCTGCGCTTATCCTAAATTTACCCCAGTTCCTTTTAAAGAAGAAGACTTGTGGAATGGTTATCCAGAAGAGACTAACGCTCCCTATGGAGTAGCTAAGAAGGCGCTTTTAGTGCAACTGCAATCTTACCGTCAGCAGTATGGGTTTAATGGTATTTACCTACTCCCTGTGAACTTATATGGACCTGAAGATAACTTTGATCCTAGAAGTTCTCATGTTATTCCAGCTTTGATCCGCAAAGTTCACGAAGCGCAAACCAAGGGAGAAAAACAACTTCCTGTGTGGGGTGATGGTTCTCCTACCCGTGAGTTTTTGTATTCCACAGATGCTGCACGGGGTATTGTCATGGGTACTCAGTTCTACAATGAATCTGATCCTATTAACTTGGGTACAGGTTATGAAATCTCTATTAGAGATTTGATTAATCTGATTTGTGAGTTAATGGAATATGAAGGGGAGATTGTTTGGGAAACTGACAAACCCAACGGACAACCAAGACGTTGTTTAGATACGGAAAAAGCCAAGGAAGCGTTTGGTTTCACTGCTCAATTCAGCTTTGAAGAAGGGCTAAAAAATACTATTGAGTGGTGGCGCAAAAATGCTGCATAGGTAAAAATCTAGCAGTTTTATCTCGTTTATCTCGTTCCCAGTCTCTGACTGGGAATGCCATCAATTGACAATTAACAATGGACAATTGACAATTACCCTTGAATGAAACAATTGTCAATTATCAATTATCAATTATCAATTCACCTGTCACCTGTTACCTGTTCGCACATTGCTAAAAATTGATTCACAGCTAAACAAAACAGAACTTAGACGTAGTTTGCTAAGAAAACGTCAATCTATGACTGTTCAAGATTGGCAAAAAAAGAGCGATCGCATTTCTTCCCAACTCCAAAATTCGCCTTTATTTACCCAAGCAACCACCATCCTCGCCTATTTCAGCTTTCGTCAAGAACCTGATTTAAGTCCACTGTTTACCGACTCGCAGTGTCGTTGGGGTTTTCCCCGTTGTGTTGGTGAGTCTCTATCCTGGCATTTGTGGCAACCAGATGATATACTGCAAACTGGTAATTATGGTATTACTGAACCACACCCAGAAGCACCAACTATAGATCCTACAGAAGTCGATTTAATTCTTGTCCCTAGTGTAGCTTGCGATCGCCAAGGATATCGTTTAGGTTATGGTGGTGGATATTATGACCGTTTGTTGAGTTCTCCCATTTGGGCTAACATACCCACAATAGGCGTAGTTTTTGATTTTGCCTATTTCCATCAACTCCCCTTTGATAATTGGGATAAATGTTTACAAGGTGTTATTACTGAATCGCAAATTTACATCCGATAAAATCGGAGCGGCGGGATTCGAACCCACGACCTCCACTACCCCAAAGTGGCGCGCTACCAAGCTGCGCTACGCCCCGTTAACTTAACTTTTAGATTCTTGATCTTAGATTTTGGATTGGGGATTTTTCCAAATTTGTGAATTTAGATTGTGAATCTAACCTTTATTAAGTCACTTTCCTAAATATATCAAAAGTCGAAGGAAAACGCAAGGGGGTTTTTCAAAAAACTTTCAGTATCGCTGCTGCTGCCACCAAACCCGGTACTGCATCAGCATCCCATTGTCCTTCTGCACATCGCCCAGTGTTGAGGATCAAGCGTAAACTATAGGAGTGGGGATAACCTTCTACCTCCATCCATAATAAATCGCTTTCGGCTTCACAGGCAATTTTTTCTTCATCCATTAATTCTGTCGCTAAATGCTTCATAGTATCCACAAGCTGGTTTAATAAGCGACAAAAATCATCTAATTCAACCTTGGTTAATTCAACCGCCCAATTATCTGTACCAACTAAACCTTTAAATTCTGGTGCGTCTGGATTCCAACCTATACGCCAACCAGTTCCGCTTTTAATTACCTTTTGCATTAGTCATTAGTTATTAGTCACCAGTCACCAGTCCCCACGCCCTACCTTGGAGTATTAAAAATATCAACCAGGACTTGTACTAGCTTATTACGTTGGTTGCGGGTGAGTTTAGCTATAGCAGTGCGATCGCCCTCTAATGGATTTTGCTTTAAGGAATCATTACCCGGATAGGAAGCTTCATATATAACTTCATTTGCATTCAAATAGTCAGCTAAAGTTAGTTTCCAATCGAAACGATATATAGGCACTCTACCTTTTACATAAATGTGATAACGAATCAACCGACTAGCTAAGGTGTTATTTTCAGCCACCTTGCCAGTTTCTTTACTGATATATTGATTTTCTTTTGACAGGTCGGGTAATTGCTGATACACTAACTGCCAAATATCACTAGGGCTGATTCTCTGGGCTACAGCAGGTGAGATGCTCAGAAAATCGAAGTTTCCTGAACCGAAAATCAATACACTCAGAGTTATTATTGTAATTATCAGTCCTGATTGAAACCGCAAAAATAAAAGTTTTTTCTTTTTCATTGATTGATTTTACGATAAAAAAACTGGGAATAGGGAACTAATGACCCATTCCCAGCATCATGTCAATTACAAATCGCCGATAATTTCCGGCTGAGTTAGTTCATCAGACATCTCAATAATGGCTCTAAGTACAGGTTTCATCATGCTATCTTCATTATTTTCAAAATCTTCGTAACGCCGACGCTTGGCACGATTAGCTACTTGCACAGTAATCCGATAGCGATTTGAAGCGGCGCTAATAAGATCCTCGGCACGGTGCATAATTTGAGATTGGGTTGTCTCGAACTTGGAACGCTTGAGCATAATTTGTGTTTGTTAGGATTCTCACCCAGTTTAGCAGTACCAAAAGAAACTGAGAAATTGGAATTGTATATATTATAAATAACACAAAAATTTTTGATCTGTACTTATGTCTAAAAAGAATTTTATCACTTCCCAAAAATCTCTGTTATTCATACTCGGCGCGAGTCTAACTACTTTTTTTAGTTTATCCATCCGACCCTCACAAGCGGGAAATATACCCCGTCCTTCCGATGCACCACTAGAACTAAATTTATTGACTACTCCCCAAGGTTCTGTCATCACAGCTAACACTATTAACTCCAAAAGTTTAACGATCCCTAGTTTGTGGTGGGCTAAGGAAATTTCTGAAAATAAACTTTTAGATAACTGGATAGCATATCCAGCGTCTGAAAATGAATCAGCCCGTGTAGACTTGATCGTAAATCAGCAAATTTGGAGTTTATTAGATTATCTAGAACGCTACCGATTTGTGCATAGTCTGGGTAATTATACTCGTAATTTGGGTTATAACATCCGCGTTTTCAATTATCAAAAAGAAATGTTAGCAACTTACACCTGTAAACTGGATTTAAATCCAGACCTATGTAATATCCAAATGACCAATCAAAGTAAGTTGGGTTTACCAATTGAGAATTGAGAATTAAGAATTGATAATTAGGGGTTGCTGATAGCGTAGCGTGGCGTTAGCCATATAACTCTGAAAACTTTACAGGCAAAGGGTTTTAGCTATTTTAACGTTCAAAAAGTGTAAGCTTTTAAGCCTTCCTGTTCGCACTGATTTACCCAGTTTTACTGCTGCTTCTTTGAGTCTTTGAGCATAGGTAGTGCGATCGCCTGCTTCTAATAAACTTTGAATAACCGATACAAAAAAGCTAACTAATGCTAACAAAAGTTGGCTTTTTCTTCCTGTTTCACCCTAGCAGTGTCGGCACTATCTAGTCCACAGGCTAACACGATCA
>NZ_JACJPT010000026.1:0-55833 GCF_014696195.1 Sphaerospermopsis sp. FACHB-1094
GTCACCAGTCACCAGTCACCAGTCACCAGTCACCAGTCACCAGTCACCAGTCACCAGTCACCAGTCACCAGTCACCAGTCACCAGTCACCAGTCCCCAGAATTCGCAGTGAAACGGTACAGTTAAACAAGGTCAAATAGATAGAGACACACGGGCAAAATGACAAACATTGAACTTAAACCTTGTTTCCTAACTCCCAAAAGAGTACAACCAGAGTATCCCCTGTTTGTCTATTTACCAGGAATGGATGGAACTGGTCAAATGTTGCGATCGCAAACTGCTGGCTTAGAATTGGGTTTTGATGTCCGTTGTTTAGCGATCCCCAGACAAGACCTCACCACCTGGGAGGTGTTAACCAATAATGTTTTAGACTTAATTCACGCAGAATTAGAAAGAAGTTGTCACCGTCCTGTTTACCTGTGTGGTGAGTCTTTTGGGGGTTGTTTAGCTATGAAAGTCGCTACCCAATCACCACAATTATTCAAACGTATTATTTTAATTAATCCTGCTTCAGCCTTTCAATTACGTCCTTGGCTCAATTCTTTATCTCAACTGACTGACTTTGTGCCATCTTGGTTTTATGATATTGGTGCATTAGGATTACTACCATTTTTAGCATCTTTATCACGGATGTCTAGTAGTATTCGCCATGAACTGCTGAGAACCATGCGTTCTTTACCCGCAGAAACGGTAAATTGGCGGTTGTCATTGTTGCGGGAGTTTCAAGTTGAAGAGGAAAGATTGCAAAAATTAAAGCAAGAGGTATTATTAATAGCTGGAGGGAGCGATCGCTTGTTACCTTCTGTGAGTGAAGTGGAACGGTTAGATCAGATTTTACCTAATCCTAAGAAATTAATCTTACCTGATAGTGGTCATGCTTGTTTATTAGAGGAAGATGTGAATTTGTATAAGATTTTGAAGGATCATGAATTTGTAGAATCTTTAAAATACAGTCATGCTACTAAGTAGGTAAACAATCCCTAATAGGGATTATCTTAACAGGAGTTCCCACACGCTGGAAATTTTGAGCAATACTGGTACAAGTAAGGAAGGTTTACAGAACATTACAAAAATGACGATTCAACCTACAAATACAGCTTTATTAGATTGGACTGGTGATACCTTAGCAGTTGGCTTATTTGAAGACGCAGTAGAGTTAACAGGCGATTTAGCGACTCTAGACGAGAAATGCGCCGGAATTGTCAAAGAAATCATTGCCGAAGAAGAATTTACAGGTAAACCTCATAGCACTGTCGTTATTCGCTTAGGTGCTAGTCATCCCGTGCGGAAGGTGATTTTGGTAGGTTTGGGAAAACCGGATGCTTTGAAATTAGAAACTTTACGCCGTGTTGCTGCTGCTGTCGCTCGCACTGCCAAAAAGCAAAAAACCAAAACTCTGGCAGTTAGTTTACCAGTTTACAACAACGATCCAGCAGCCACAGCCCAAGCGATCGCAGAAGGCACACAACTGGCACTATATCAAGATACTCGCTTTAAATCTGAACCAGAAGATAAAAATCCCAACATCGAAACTATTGATTTATTGGGTTTAGCTGGACAAGAAGCGGCTATTACCCGTGCAGAACAAATTGTTTCTGGGGTAATTTTAGCAAGGCAGTTAGTAGCCGCCCCAGCTAACGCTGTGACACCGATTACAATGGCAGAAACTGCCCAAGCAATAGCTCAGGAACACGGTTTAGAATTACAAATTTTGGAAAAAGAAGATTGTGAAAAATTAGGTATGGGGGCATATTTAGGAGTAGCCCAAGCTTCTGAATTACCACCTAAATTTATTCACCTCACTTACAAACCAGCTACTACACCCAGACGCAAATTAGCGATTATTGGTAAAGGTTTAACTTTCGACTCCGGTGGTTTAAACATTAAAGGCGCTGGTAGCGGTATTGAAACCATGAAAATTGACATGGGTGGCGCTGCGTCAACTTTAGGCGCTGCTAAAGCTATCGGGCAGCTAAAGCCAGATGTGGAAGTTCACTTTATCTCAGCCGTCACCGAAAATATGATTAGCGGTAAGGCAATGCACCCAGGAGATATCTTAACCGCATCAAATGGCAAAACAATCGAAGTCAACAATACCGACGCTGAAGGGCGTTTAACCTTGGCTGATGCTTTGGTTTATGCGGATAAATTGGGTTTAGATGCGATCGTTGATTTAGCAACTCTCACAGGTGCTTGTGTAGTGGCTTTGGGTGATGATATCGCTGGTTTATTTACACCTGATGATACAGTAGCTTCCCAACTACAAACCGCTTCAGAAGCAGCAGGTGAGAAAATTTGGCGGATGCCGATGGAAGAAAAGTATTTTGAAGGGTTAAAATCGGGTATTGCGGACATGAAAAATACCGGACCTCGCTACGGTGGTTCTATTACTGCGGCTTTGTTTTTGAAGCAGTTTGTTAAGGATACTCCTTGGGCGCACATGGATATTGCCGGTCCTGTTTGGGCTGATAAGGAAAATGGCTATAACGGTGCTGGTGCTACCGGTTTCGGGGTGAGAACTTTGGTTAGTTGGGTTTTGAGTTAGTTAATGTGACTTAAATAGGGCGGGTTTTACCCGCCCTTATGGTTTCTGTATGAGAACTAGATAAAAGTGCGATCGCTCAAAATATCATATTATTTAGCTAGGTGTAACCAATGAAGGTTTGCAACCACAAGAAGCCGTTGATGCAATGGTTAAATTCTTGTTTGCTAAGTGGTACGACGAACAAGCAACAATTGACTTAGTAAAGCAAACAGGAGAATCACGGGCTTATGTATTTAGTGTCAGTAATGAAACAGACCCAGAACGTTTATTAGTTCAAGTCAGAGACACTTTTGAAAAAGCAAAGCAGTGGGAACGGGATACACTAGCGAAAAAATTTGGTGATGATTTGGGTGTGAGGTTGGCTTTTAATGAAGCTGATGTTTTGCAATTCAAGCCTCACACCACAATGGAAATTGTCAAGCGTTTACAGCCTTGGAGTTTGCGAAAATCTTCAGCAGATGTCAAAGGTGGGGTATTTGAGGACTTTTTAAGTAAGACTTTCCGCGATGATTTGGGGCAATATTTCACACCTACACCAGTAATTAATTTAATGGTAGGAATTTTGCAACCAACAGTAAATGATTATGTTGGTGATCCTGCTTGCGGTTCAGCGCGGATGCTAACCCACGTTTTGGATTATGTGCGTAAACAGGAATATGCAAAAGCAATAGCAAATAATGGTGGTAGTGCGGAAGGGATTAATCCTGAAGAACCAACGGAAGAGTTTATCAAGTTTCGAGATAATCATTTATTTGGGGCTGAATATTCTCGAAATGTCATGCACGTAGCGCGAGTTAACACTTTAATGAATGGCGCACAATATGCCGATTTAAAGGTTATGGATTCACTGGAAAGATTGGGTAGCATTACAGGAGGAATTACAGAAGGACTTCCAGAACGTCCTGGGTTTTATCTGGGAGGTTTAACGATGATTTTAACTAATCCTCCATTTGGTTCTAAATTGACAAATGATAATATTTTGAAGGATTTTGCTTCACGGGATGGGGTGACAAAGAAAAATGGCAAGGTTGTTAAAAGTATTCCTCAAGAAGTTGCTTTATTGTAAGTTAGCAATTCTTTTACCTGATGGAGTGTTAGCAAATAGTTCCATGCAGGATGTTAGAGATTGGATTTTACGTTGGGCAAGATTGAAGGCAGTTGTGAGTTTACCACAAGAAACATTTAGACCCTATGGTGCTGCTGTAAAAACTAGCGTGGTTCTTCTAGAAAAGCGGGATATACCTTTGACAGCAGAAAATCAGCTAGAAATTGAGCAGGATGATAAGATTTACATGGCTAGGATTGATGATATTGGCTATGACTCATCTGGTCGTATTTCTGCCTCAGAAGATGAAGTTAATGAACCGCCAGAAGTGAGGAAAGCAATTAAAGATTTAGCTGAGTTATTAGGAAGGTAGTTCAATGGAAAAAACCATAGTTAATCTTTCAAAGTTACGTCAAAAGGGTGTCTGGAACTTCGAGCCTTACTCCCAATCTATTACAGGCGCAATGGCTCAGTTAGAGAAAAGCCCCTTTCCAGTAGTCAAATTGGGTAGTTTAGGAACTACTCAGCGTGGTTATTTTATCAATGGGATTAAGGATATAGGCGAAATTCCTTTGATATCAGCACGTAATATTTCAACTGAAGGTATCAACCTAAATCATCTGCGCTATCTAACTCCAGAGGAACACAAGAAACTAGAAAAAACTCAAGTTTATAAGGGTGATGTGCTGGTTAGTTTAATCATGCGTCCGGGAATAGCTACTGTTTATGAATCTGACGAACCAGCCAACATAGATACACATCTTGCAATACTGCACTTAACAGACAAAATTGATCCTGCTTACTTAGTTTTCTATCTTAATTCAGATGTTGGTCAAGCCCTGATTCACTCCCTTGCGACTGGTAGCATTCAGCCTATGTTAACTATTACTGCCCTAAATAATTTACCTGTGATGCTTCCCTCGCTTGATGAACAAAAACAGATTGTTGCAGAAGCACAACGATTAACACAAGAGGCAGGGAAATTATCGAAAGCTTCTGAAGATTGCCGTGCTGAAGCCCAGAAACTTTTTGGAAAGATATTTCACGGGACAGTAAAAGAATGATTCGTGCTTGTTACGTGACCGTCTTTGAACAGTCACAAGAAGAATTGGAAAAATACTTGTATGATCTTTTCGATGATTTGGGTGCTGTCTACGACAAATATGAATCAACCCCCTTAAATCCATCAAATAACCAATATGAACTAACAGCCTATATTACACAAAATTTTGAGTTTCAGTTAAATGTACACTGGCAGTCTAGCAAAAGTTCCTATATTTTGGTAACTTTTGATGTTGAAATGGCTGTTCCAGTTGAACCTTTCCAACTAGAAAATTCTCTAGTTATACCAGCAGAAAATTACTTTCAAAAAGCAACTCTTGTTTATAACTCTTATGGAGATGAACGCAGTAAACGACTGTTCCCTTTAGTGATGAATATTGAAAATGCACTTAGAGAGTTTATTGTATCTATAATGCTTAAAAAATATGGTTATTACTGGGAATTTACTATTGATAAATATATAGAAAATACTGAAATTCAATTTGATATATATCAAATAAATTATGATTAGAAAGACAAACTAAAAGATTTCAAAGAGTTAAAAGAAGAAGCAGTTCCATGCTAACTGATTAGTAGAATGTTATCAATGATAGTAGAGGAAGATATAACAGGGTGTCTATCAGCAAACAGTTAGCCAGTGGGAAAACAATGCCTATCAGCCAACCCTCGCTACATCGAAATATCTAACTTTAGTTAGGGGTTGCTGAGAAAGTCTTTCCGTGAGGGCATAGGAGTCAGGAGTCAGGAGTCAGGAGTCAGGAGGAGATTTGAAAATTTCTTTGCCATCTCTTGAAATCCCCAAAAATGCACACTTTTTCCGGTATACCCTTCAAAACCCTTGCACTAATTTCTGTGTTTATCAGCCTCTAACCTTTGATATATCAAGGTTTTAGGTTTATTCAGCAAACCCTAGTTAAAGTCTTAAAAACTGAACTCAGCATAGAACCAATCCGCGCAGATTCCGTTATATTGCTACAAACAAAAAACAGAATCCTACATCTAGAATTTCAAACCAACACCAAATCAGACACTCCCATCCCGTTAAGAATGTTAGATTATTTTGTCAGATTAGTTAGACAATATCATCTACCTGTTACCCAAGTGGTGATTTTCCTACAAGAAACCACAAATGAAATTGCTTTTACTGATGCTTATGTTGATGAAATGACAACTCATCGCTATCGAGTCATCCGAATGTGGGAGCAAGATTCAGATTTCTTTCTCCATAACCCAGCATTATTACCCCTAGCACCATTAACAAAAACAAATTCCGCACCAGAGTTATTATCCCAAGTAGCCAGAGAAATTGCTAAAATTGCAGATGTACCAGCCAGACAGAATACTGCTGCTTACACAGAGATTTTAGCAGGTTTACGATTCGAGAAAAATCTAATTCGTCAATTATTGAGCGAGGATATTATGCAAGAATCTGTAATTTATCAGGATATTTTGCAAAAGGGAGAATTAAAAGGAGAACAAAAAGAAGCTTTCCGGTTCTTAAATCGTCAGTTAAATCGGCGCTTTGGGGAAATAGATTCATTCATAGTTGAAAGGATTCGCTTATTATCTACCGAACAATTAGAAATATTAGGAGAAGAGTTTTTAGACTTTTCTGAAATATCTGATTTAGTTACTTGGTTGGATAGGCAAAATTAAATAAATTTAGATATATTTAGGGCAATTCAAACATAACATATTGCCCTAAAAAAGCCAATTATCTTAATCATAGCTACTTGAAAGTAAATTTTAAATATTATAATATAGTAATATTACTGAATTAAATATTTGAGTAAATGCTTCATATACATAAACAACTGGGATTATACAGATATAGACATAAATAAATTGCTTAGTTGCAGAAAAAAGAAAATATAGTTGCTGAAGGCGCTGAAAAACCTTTTTTCTGGAATTTTTAATTGTTGAGTGTTGCGATCTGATAAAATTTGTAAGGTTTCTTTGAGCTAGGAGCAATGGGATCGACTGGTGTAAGCATCGCAATTGACGCTATGGGAGGGGATTACGCACCCGCTGAAATCGTCGCTGGCGCATTACGAGCGAAAGAAGAATTGGGTGTGAAAATCTTGTTGGTAGGTGATCAGCAACAAATTGAAGCTGTCATACCGCCAAAAACCAATATGGTAGGATTAGAGATTGTTCCGGCACAGGAAGCGATCGCAATGGATGAAGAGCCTTTAAACGCGGTCAGAAAAAAGCGTCAGGCTTCTATTAACGTGGCGATGGATTTAGTTAAAAACAAACAAGCAGATGCAGTATTTTCTGCTGGTCACTCTGGAGCAGCAATGGCATCAGCTTTACTACGTTTAGGCAGATTACCAGGAATTGATCGTCCAGCCATAGGCACAGTATTCCCCACCATTAAAGCAGGTACGCCAGTATTAATACTGGATGTTGGTGCAAATGTAGACTGTCGCCCTAAATTTTTAGAGCAGTTTGCAGTCATGGGTTCAATTTATAGTCAATATGTTTTGGGAATGCCTGAACCCAAAATAGGATTATTGAATATCGGTGAAGAAGACACTAAAGGTAACGAAACAGCCCTCCGCGCCCATCAATTATTAAGGGAAAATACCCAAATTAACTTTGCTGGTAATGCGGAAGGACGTGATGTATTATCAGGGGAATTTGATGTCATCGTTTGTGATGGCTTCGTGGGTAATGTGTTATTAAAATTTGCCGAAGCAGTAGGAGGAGTAATTTTACAAATTCTGCGGGAAGAACTACCCCAAGGTATCCGGGGACAAATTGGTACAGCAATTTTAAAACCTAACCTGAAACGGGTTAAACAGCGCATGGATCACGCAGAACATGGCGGTGCATTACTATTAGGCGTGAATGGGATTTGTTTTATCGGTCATGGTAGTTCTGAAGCACCTTCTATTTTTAGTGCTATTCGTATGGCCAAAGAAGCTGTAGACAATCAGGTATTGCAAAGACTACAGTCACAATATCAAATTCTACAGAGCGAGAGTGATTAGCCTTCTGTGAGCGAGAATCCATAGTCATTTGTCATTAGTCATTAGTCAATCATGAATGGGGTTTGCTGACTGTTGACTGCTGACTTCTGACTGCTTCTTGACAACTGACAATTGACAATTGACAACTGGGGAGATTTAGGAGTGCAGAATTTATTCCTACATGGTATAGCAATTACAGGTAGTGGCTCGGCAGTACCAGCAACTAGGTTAGACAACCAGTTACTAACTCAACTGGTGGAAACTTCTGATGAGTGGATTACCACAAGAACAGGAATTAGTCAACGGCAGTTAGCATTACCGCCAGAATCATTGACTACACTAGCTACCGATGCCAGTAAACAGGCGATCGCATCCGCGGGAATTAAACCAGAAGATATTGATTTAATTTTGCTGGCAACTTCTACCCCAGATGATTTGTTTGGCAATGCTTGTCGCATTCAAGCTGAATTAGGAGCAATTAAAGCAGTAGCCTTTGATTTAACTGCAGCCTGTTCGGGGTTTGTGTTTGGACTGGTGACAGCAGCCCAATATATTAGAACAGGAGTTTATCAAAATGTACTGTTGATAGGCGGAGATATCCTCTCTCGTTGGGTAGATTGGCAAGATCGGCGCACTTGTGTGCTGTTTGGCGATGGTGCTGGGGCGGTGGTATTGCAAGCAAATAAGAGCGATCGCCTATTAGGATTTTCCCTGAAAAGCGATGGTAGTCAAAATCACTATCTCAACCTGGGTTATCAAGGCACTACAAAACAGGTTAGTCCAGATATTCATGTACCTACAGGCACTTATCACCCCATCACCATGAACGGTAAAGAAGTATATCGTTTTGCTGTTCAGAAAGTTCCAGAAGTCATAGATAAAGCTTTATTTGAAGCTCATCTCAGCGTAGATCAAATAGATTGGCTGATTTTACATCAAGCAAATCAGCGGATTATTAACTCTGTAGCTGATCGGTTAAATATTCCTGAACATAAAGTAATCAGTAACGTTGCCCATTATGGTAACACCTCTGCTGCTTCCATTCCCCTCGCATTAGATGAAGCAGTAAGGCAAGGAAAAATTAAACCAAATGATATCATTGCTACCTCTGGTTTTGGTGCTGGTTTAACCTGGGGTGCAGCTATTTTTCAATGGGGAAGGTAGGTGACAGGTGACTGGTGACTGGTGACTGGTGACTGGTGACTGGTGACTGGTGACTGGTGACTGGTGACTGGTGACTGGGTAATCAATTTCATTTTTCCCAATTACCAATCACCAATTACCAATTACCAATTACCAATTACCAATTACCAATTACCAATTACCAATTCCCAATTCCCAATTCCCAATTCCCAATTCCCAATTATCAATTCCCAATTACCAATTCCCAATTCCCAATTCCCAATTATCAAATGACAAAAACTGCTTATGTGTTTCCCGGACAAGGTTCGCAAGCCTTAAACATGGGAATTGATCTACTAGATATAGCATCTGCTAAGGCAAAATTTGAGGAAGCTGAAGCAATTTTAGGGTGGTCTGTGAGTGAAATTTGTCAAAATGACGAAGCAAGATTATCACGTACACTTTACACCCAACCTTGTTTATATGTGATCGAAAGTATTCTCGCGGACTTATTACGAGAAAAAGGAGAAAAACCAGATTTAGTTGCCGGTCACAGTTTAGGAGAATATATTGCTCTTTATGTTGCTGGTGTTTTTGACTGGTCTACAGGTTTACAATTAGTCAAACGTCGTGCAGAAATTATGGATAATACTGCTGGGGGAATGATGGCAGCATTACTTAATTTTGATCGCGAACAATTAGAAAAAGTAATTGCAGAAACCCCGGATGTAGTGTTAGCAAATGATAATAGTCCCGCACAAGTCGTAATTTCAGGAACTCCCGAAGCTGTACAAATTGTAATGTCTAATGTCAAAGCAAAACGGGCATTACCTTTAAAAGTTTCCGGTGCATTTCATTCCCATTTAATGGCAGCAGCATCACAGGAATTTCAAGAAATATTAGATAGTATAGTTTTTCAAACAGCAGAAGTTCCCGTTGCTTCTAATGTTGATCCAGTTCCTGTTACTGATGCAGAAATTTTAAAACAACGTTTAACTCAACAAATGACTGGTTCAGTACGGTGGCGAGAAATTGCATTACAATTACCAAAAAATGGGATTACCAAAGTAGTAGAAATTGGACCAGGTAATGTTTTAACTGGTTTGATTAAGCGGACTGTTGAAGGTATGGAATTGAAGAATATTCGTAATACTGGGGAGTTGCCAAGTTAGGGGAAATTAATTCACAATTAAATTAGGTTGAGCAGATACAACCTTTAGGAGTTGATGGATATGAAAACTGTATATAATGGACAATCAGGTATCATTCGCACAGAACGGGGACTAATTATAGCCGGAACTCGGATTACTTTGTGTGATGTGATGGACTATGTAAAAGCTCAGTATCCACCTAAGTTAATTCGTGAAAAACTGGGACTAAGTGATGCACAGGTGAATGTGGCTTTAGACTACATAGAAAATCATGCTGTGGAAATAGAAGCTGAATATCAAGAGTTTCTGCAAAAATCAGCAGAAATTCGCCAATATTGGCAAGAAAAAAACCGTGAACGATTTGCCAAAATAGCAACTCAACCTGCTAAAGTTGGCCAGGAAGATTTACGCGCAAAACTGCAATCTTGGCAAGAACGCATCACATCCCCATTATGAATTTTCTCATTGATTATAACTTAACAGGGGACTCGGTTTTATTTTGGGGAACACTTGCGGCTGAAGGTTGGATTGATCTGTTATCAATTCGTTTTTTTACCTTTAAACAAGCTGGATTAGAGACAGATAGCAGTGACAAAATTGTATGGCAATTTGCTCAAGCAAACCAAATGATTCTGATCACAGCTAATAGAAATATGAAAGGAACTGATTCATTAGAGCAAACAATTCGAGAGGAGAATACAGATACTTCACTACCAATTATTACTATTGGAAATCCTGATCGATTTGATGAGCGCATTTATCGAGAAAAATGTGCTGCTCGCCTAGTGGAGATTATATTAGATATTGAAAATTATATGGGAGCAGGTAGAATTTTTATTCCTTGAAGCTTTTTATTGTAGATATTATAAGAGTACCGCTGCTATTCTTAGCTGAAGAAATAGTAATGAATAGTGGGATTTAAACATAAATTATCAGTATTTTTTGCCTAAATCCCACTATATAGGGTTTGCTGAATAAACCTAAAACCTTGATGTATCAAAGGTTAGAGGCTGATAAACAGGAAAAAAGTGCAAGGGTTTTGAAGGGTATACCGGAAAAAGTGTGCATTTTTTGGGATTTCAAGAGATGGCAAAGAAATTTTCAAATCTCCTCCTGACTCCTGACTCCTGACTCCTGACTCCTATGCCCTCACGGAAAGACTTTCTCAGCAACCCCTATATATCAAATGCCAAAAAGTAGCTAATGAACTAGACATGAACTAGACAGACAAGAACGGAAACTTATTCAAAAATTATCTAACTTGACCAAATTCGTGTTCCACGTCTGCCATGTTTTCATATTCACGCTCTGGCATTTGTCGGAGAACGTCAATTACTTCCTGACTTGCATTTTTCTGTCTGGCATGGTTAACCAAATCTTCTTTATTTGCAGGAAAATCTATGCCACTAAGACTTCTGGAAATATCAATTGCTGATACTGCCATAACCTAACCTCTATATAATAATTGGTCGTTTAATATCTAGGCTATTAGTGTTCTCTCCATATATTCTCTACCTGCGGTTGCATCTTATTTTGATGTTTATGTTGAATATTGAGCATATCTTTGAGGATAGGGAATAGGTAATAGGGAATAGGGAAGATAAAACAATTAAAAGTAATTAGCCGGATATAAAATGCACCCTTGAAAACGCTTTCATCTGTAAATATGCTAAATCTACCTTTGTTCATTGACGAAAAGCGATCGCCATAGCTTATTCTAAATAATAGTCTTATTTAAAATATCTTCCGTGACCAGAGAACGCGAACCTTTTATTAGTTTGGCACTTTACCACGCTTTCAAGTGGTCAGTGGTTAGCCCCATGCTACACGCTTACTTCGGGGGTAAAATTTATGGGGTGGAAAATGTTCCCAAAACTGGACCATTGGTGGTAGTTAGCAACCATGCAAGTTATTTTGATCCTCCCATTGTTTCTAACTGTGTATCTCGGCCAGTTGCATACATGGCTAAAGAAGAATTATTTAAAGTGCCTGTTTTAGCCCAAGCTATTAAATTATACGGTGCTTATCCCGTCAGTAGGGGTACTGCTGATCGTGCGGCTATTCGTGCGGCTTTAGAATATTTAGAGAATGGTTGGGCTGTAGGTGTGTTTTTGGAAGGAACTCGCACCCCAGATGGTCGTATTCATGACCCCAAAAGAGGTGCAGCACTGTTAGCTGCAAAAGCCAAAGCGCCTTTATTACCGGTGAGTTTGTGGGGGAGTGAAAACGTTGTCCAAAAAGGTACACCTATTCCTCGTAAAGTCCCGATGACTATTAGAATTGGTAAATTGATTGATGCGCCAACTTCTACAAATAAGGAAGAATTAGAAGCTATAACTCGTAAATGTGCAGATGTAATTAATGAAATGCACGATTTAGGAAGATAGGTGATTGGGTGAAATTTAACTAATGACTAATTACTAGTGACTAATGACTAATGAATTGCAAATTATGTACAATTGAGATCCTAACAAAACTGTGAAAAATTATGTCTGATTTAAGAGAAAAATTAAAAGAAAATCTGGATGAAGCGGAATGGGATTGGCTAGTTCCCCATGCACAAAGAGATGTGATAATTGTGGTAGCAGATGGGTTAGATTTGCTGGATGTGGGAGAAGCGATCGCAACTGATAATATTCCCTCTGTGCAAAATTGGATTGATGAACAATTGCTGGCCAAACCTTCACCAGAACAATTAGGAAATTGGAATGGCGATCGGACTAAGAGGTTTAACGCTTTAATTGTTGAACCTTACGTTTTAGTGCAAGAAAAAGCTGTTGTTTAACAACTCATAATTCATAATTCATAATTCATTATTGATAATTGAAAAAATTATGAATTATGAATTGCAAATTATTAATTACTTTCTTTTTCTTGGTGATTCAAGCTTGGTAGTTTCACAGAGTTGTTACTACTTACTATTTGGCTAACTTGCCCAATTAAATCACCTAATTTACCTTCATCTAACAAGGTATTTATTAAGGAAAGTCCGCTAGTAGATAATAGTAACTTGTTAATATCTTGACTGCCATTACTACCATTTGCACCAGGGAAGGAATAAATGCGAGTGTCTCCTAAAACTCCTGGTTGTGGTGCTAAAGCAGTAACAATTTCTGGTAGTTTATCCGCTAATTCTGGCCAGATAGTTGTGAGAATTTTCGCACTTAAATTAGCATTGCTAATGGTATTTTCTGCTGTAATTTTGGCTTGAATACCTTCAGCTTCAGCTAAAGCTTTATCACGGTTAGCATCTGCAAGAGTACGAATGGCTTCTGCTTCTAATTCTGCTGCTTCTTGGGCAATTTCCGCTTGACGACGACGACGGAAAGCATCAATTTCTACAACGTTGCGATCGCTAATACTCCTTTCTTGTGCTTCCCTTTCTGCGATGATTATAGATAAACGTTTTTGGCGTTCCGCTTTTTCAATTTCACTGGCAGTTTTTACCGCTTCTTCTGCTTTCGCTTGTTCTGCTTGTGCAACAAAACTTTCACGTTTTTTATTAGCAATTGCTATTGCGACATCTTCCTGCGCTAGTTTTGCTAATCTTTCTGATTCAACTATCTTTACTTGCGCTTGCAACTTTCCTGATTCTACACTTTGTTGGCGAGAAATTTCAGCAATTTCCGCTTCTTGTTTTTGCAATGCTTGTGCTACTTTTAGTTGTTTATTCCGTTCTTCTAAAGCAATATCAGCTTCAATTTGACTTTCTTGTAAAGCTAATTTTTTACGAATTTCTTCCTCTTCCACTGATTTTTCCTGCAAAATTTTGGTACGTCTTACCATTGCAGCTTCTCTATCTTTTGCTTCTTGAATTTCCCTTTCTCTCTGTGCTTTCAGTGCTTCAACTTGCAATTTTTGAGCTAGTTTAGCACTTTCTTGCTCTTGGGCAATTTGTAGCGATCGCTTTTGTGCATCTAGTTCTTTTTGTTCAATAGCGACTTGGGTTGCTAACTCAACTTCCCGTTTTTGTTGAATTGAACGTTGAATAATTTCCGTCCGCAACCGCACACCTTGAGCATCAAAGAAGTTATCAGGATCATAAGTAACACTTTCTAATATTTCCGAAATGGCAATGTTATTTAAAGTTAATCCCACCTTTTTCAAATCTGTACCTACTAAATTCAAAACTTCCTGAGCAAAACCCAATTTATCAGAATCAATTTCTGCTAAATCTTTAGTTTTAGCTGCCGCCCTAATAGCATCATCAGCCCTTTTTTCTAAAGCTTCTTTGATGTCTTCAGGAGTAATTCTACTGCCATTTTGAGATAGTCTTGCTGCTGCCGTTAAAACATCTTCTTCGGAAGCATTAATACATACATAAAATGTGACTCTAATATCTGCTCTCAGGTAATCTTTTGTTCTTACTGCCAGTTTTCCAGTTCTTTCTACATCAATAGACATTTCTCGCAAAGGTACACGGGTTAATTGATGAAATCCTGGTAAAACAATGCAACCACCATAAAGAATTACTGATTTCTTTTTAGTAAATAATCCCCCCGTTCTCACAAAAGCTTCGTTGTTGGGTGTGACAACATAAACCCTGGTATAAGCAAACAAGCTTAATAAAAGTAATATAACTAAAGTTACAATCAAACCAGGAAATACTATTCCCCCATTAATTTGAGCTAAAGTTGGCTGAGTTGTCAGCGGAAATGTGGGAGAATTTGATATTCTATATTCCTGTTTTGATTGCAGTTGAAATGTTAATAACTCCGATACATTAACACTTGGTAGAGCCTGAATAAATGTTAACCAAAAAAGCATTTTCTTGTCCTTTCACTAATTCTGATTTTTAGAGTCGGAACTATTTAACCAATTTTCTTCGTCTACACTGTCTTTGGCAATTACTAAATAGATTTGCTGTTTAAGTTCAATTACTATCACTTTTTCCCCTCTTTGTGGTGCGATAGTTGCCCAATCTGGGATCACAGCATTAATAGTTAAAAAGTTACCTTTTGGATCGAAAATATCTACCTGGCCAATTTTGTTGATGTTTTCAGCAGGAATATAAACAGAAGTTACAGTACCAATACAACCAACTAGGCGATCGCCACTTGCATCTTCACTAAATTCCGCAAACATTTTACTAATGGGTTCAGCTATCAATCTGCCAATGAATAAACTAATAATTAGGGAAATTAACAAGATAATTATCCCCATTAAAGGCAGTTGTTGATTTTGATCAATACCTCCCAGCCACACATTTAACATCCAACCAATGACACCCCACAGACTCAAATCTGTTGCCAACATCAATATTAATGGAACTTTACCAATACCAGCCCATTCCAGAAATCGTCCAAAGCTTAAATCAATGTTGGTTTCTATATCTATATCTAAATCTGCATCAGCATCTAATTCCGATTCTCCTCCTAGCATAATCATAAACAGGAAAAGCAGTATTCCTGTAATCAGGAAAATCCAATAAGGTAAGTTTGCTGGACTAAACAGCATATTTGCTCCTGCAAAATATTCAGCAGGTTTTTTATATTTTCGTTTGAATCCATCTTATTCTCTTCTTCTATTCAATGTCAAGATTAAAATTTATTTTTTGATTATTTATTGAGATATTTAACAAAATAGATGATTTATTATTAATAATATTAACAAATTAGACATTTATTATTAATAATATTAACAAATTAGATATTTTTAGTGTGAATACCTTGATAACTTAGGGTGGCGGCAATGAATGAATCACTTAAAATTATTTTTTATAGCAATTTAGGCAAATCCTGATACAGATTTTTCCCAGTGATCAAACCCAATCAAACCTAGATTCAAATTCAGCTAACAATTGTTTAGCTTGTGGGTTACATCATATAATGTAATGTAACTATTCAACTAAGCATGAGTAAAGCAGCTAACAAGTATTAAAACCTGGATGTATATTGGTGGGAGTAGGTGGTGGTGGAGAAAATTTCATCCTGAAAGACTTAGCTTTCTTGTTACCAGAATTGTTACCATAGTTTCAGATTAGATATTGAAGCCTTGATTCAGTCTGAAACCTTAGAACTACTAGAATGGCATCGCCTCTGCCAGCACCTTTCCACCTTTGCGGCAACTAAGTTAGGGGCGATAGTTGCCCGTGCCTTGCCAATTCCATCAACTCTGGAGGAAAGTAAAGAGTTGTTGGCACAAACCAAAGAAGTCTATCAATTGGAAAGCCGACTGACACCAGGGTTATCCTTTGAGGGCATTCAAGATATTGGTGACTCCTTAGAACGTGCGGAATTACAAGGAATTTTATCAGGTGAGGAACTGTTAGCGATCGCTACCACCCTTGCTGGTGCGAGAAATTTACGGCGGTTAATTGATAACCAGGAAGATGTACCTATTTTAACTGAGTTAGTCGCCGAATTACGGACTTACCCAGAATTAGAGCAAGAAATTCACCGTTGTATTGATGAACGAGCGCAAGTGACAGATCGCGCTAGTCAGAAATTAGGAGAAATTCGGGAAGATTTACGCAGGTTACGCAGTCAAATTACCCAAAAACTGCAAAATATCATCCAAGTTAAATCTAATGCCCTGCAAGAGTTGATTATTACTCAAAGAGGCGATCGCTATGTTCTCCCTGTAAAAGCTCCACAAAAAGACGCAATTCCTGGTATTGTTCACGACACATCTACCAGCGGAGCAACTTTATATATTGAGCCTAACAGCATTGTGCAAATGGGCAACCAATTACGCCAAGCTGTGAAAAGAGAACAGGTAGAAGAAGAAGCCATACGCAGGAATTTAACTACACAAGTAGCAGAATTTAAAACCGACTTAGAAAAGTTATTAGCCATTGTTACAATTCTGGATTTAGCTACAGCCAAAGCCAGGTATAGTTTCTGGTTAGGTGCAAACCCGCCCCGCTTTATTAATCCCCAAGAGCAAGAAATAATTACTCTGCGGCAATTACGGCATCCTTTGTTAATTTGGCAACAACAACATGAACAAGGACATCCTGTAGTTCCCGTGGATTTGTTGATTAGTCCTTATATTAAAGTAGTCACAATTACTGGACCAAATACGGGTGGTAAAACAGTAACTTTAAAAACGTTGGGGTTAGCGGCTTTAATGGCCAAGGTGGGTTTATTTGTTCCCGCCCGTGAACCAGTAGAAATTCCTTGGTTTAGTCAGATTTTAGCCGATATTGGGGATGAACAATCATTACAACAAAGCTTATCGACATTTTCCGGGCATATTCGCCGCATTAGTCGAATTTTGAATGCCATTAGCGAGGGAACAGGGAACACTTCGACAAGCTCAGTGCATCGCGGGGAACAGGGAACAGGAGAAGAAGCAGGGGAGCAGGGTGCAGGGTGCAGGGGAGAAGACTTTTCCCCAATCACCAATCACCAATCACCAGTCACCAGTCACCAATCCCTAGTTTTACTGGATGAAGTGGGCGCTGGTACAGATCCGGTGGAAGGTAGTGCATTAGCGATCGCTCTCCTCAAATATCTGGCGGATCATGCTCAGTTAACCATTGCTACTACTCACTTTGGAGAATTAAAAGCTTTAAAATATGACGATGTTCGGTTTGAAAACGCATCAGTCGAATTTAACGAAGCCACCCTTTCACCTACCTATCGGTTATTGTGGGGTATTCCTGGACGTTCCAACGCCTTAACCATTGCCTTACGCTTAGGCTTAAAACCAGAAGTCATAGAAGCTGCAAAAAGTCAAGTGGGAGAAACAACGGACGAAGTTAACCAAGTAATAGCCGGGTTAGAAGCTCAAAGGCGCAGTCAAGAAACCAAAGCAGCAGAAGCACAAAAAATATTAAAGCAAGCGGAGAAATTATACAAAGAAGTTTCCCAAAGAGCCGCAGCTTTACAGGAAAGAGAAAAAGACTTGCGAGCCTCCCAAGAAATAGCCGTACAAAAAGCAATTCAAGAAGCGAAAGGAGAAATTGCCCAAGTTATTCGTCGGTTACAACAGGGTAAACCAACGGCTCAGGATGCACAAAAAGCAACAAAAGCGTTAAGTGATATTTCAGAAAAATATCAACCAGCACCAGCACCCAAACCCAAACCCGGTTTTATGCCCAAAATAGGCGATCGCATTCGTATACCCAAATTAGGGCAAACCGCCGAAGTCATAACCGCCCCGGATGCAGATGGGGAGTTAAGTGTGCGCTTTGGGATCATGAAAATGACAGTGAAATTACAAGACGTAGAATCTTTAGATGGTCAAAAACCAGAACCCATAGTCAAAACCAAACCAGCACCAGCCGTTACCCCGTCACCAACACCAACCGTAGCCATTCGCACATCAAAAAATACTGTTGATTTGCGCGGAAAACGGGTAGCAGATGCCGAATATATATTGGATAAAGCTATTTCTGAAGCTGTTGGACAAATATGGATCATTCATGGACACGGAACTGGTAAATTAAAGCAAGGAGTTCACGCATTCTTGCAGCAACACCCCAGAGTCAGCCATTATGAACCAGCAGAACAAGCAGATGGTGGTACTGGTGTCACTATTGCTCATGTAGATTAGGGCATTGGGCATTGGGAAAAACTATTACCCAATTACCAATTACCAATTACCAATTACCAATCACCAATCTTAACCAAAGCATCATGAATTTCTCATATTTAAACAAGAAATTTTCATCTAAAGTAAAACCAAAACAACAGCTGTTTACTAAACTTATTTACAGCTACATGAAGAGAAACCAATTTTCATACTTGATGGTCTGTTTCAAAAAAAGTAACAGCAACAGCCTTTATTCGCCTGATCAACTATGCTAAAAGTTATGCAATCGGCCGCCAATTCAGCAACACCGAATTCCCAGTGGGAGGATTTAAGCCAGTTTCCGAACCCCAATACCGTTCAATGGGAAAATATTAAAACCCAGTTAGATTTGGTGTTATTAGCACTAGAAACTTTAACTGGCATTGGTTCTGATGCTATGCTATCTGCGGCGATTAATCTCCAGTTAGAGTCAAAAGTACCAGATAGGGTGGCCTTGTGGCGACTGCGCCAATCTAACCCCATACGCAAAGGTCAAGGAGGGCGGAAAAAACTAGATGTAGATGAAGCGCGATCGCTGGTTCTGATTACCTGCTATCTTGCCAAACAACACCAAGAATTAATCCGGCGTGCTGTTGGATTATTAGAAACAATAGCTGCCAAAAATCAAGAACCTCATCAAAATGCTTTACTTGGAGATTATATAGATGCTTTCTGTAACACCTACCAAGAACGGATGGAAGAAGATGAACAAATCTCCACAGATTTACTAACCAACTTAGCAATAAAACTGCTGGTAGATTTACTATTTTATAGCGCCCCTACTGGACACCGCCGCCTGTGGTTAACATTGTTGGATCGATCCACAAAACAATTTTAGATTTTAGATTTTAGATTTTAGATTTTAGATTTTAGATTTTAGATTTTAGATTTTAGATTTGAAATCACTGATCCAAAATCGAAAATTCTTTTTTGTCCCCCTTGCCATTCTTGCTATGCCTGGATCAAATTCTGTCATTCGTCGCTACACTCCCCCCACTTGTACACTGGAAATCTTGGCGCAAAGCTCACCTTTATCTCGTTGGATAGGGCAAACAGTCCTGAATCAACTTCGTTTTCAACTGCACTTTGATGATCCAACACTACCAGAAGAACTGAGAGTACCTATTCAGGGCGATCGTGATCAACTAGAAGCCTTGTGTAATGCTGTTACTAACTACGTTCAGGCACTTCTACAAAAATCAGCAGATAACTTTTGTCTCACTTCCTTAGAATCCCAACCATCAAGCAAAACATCTGATCAACCAGAAGTACAAGATGTTACCCCATCATCATCATCGTCGCCTAAAACCCCAAATCCCTCTAGTATGGGAATTTTAGAGGCAACAATTTATTTAGAATCTAGTGACAATTTAACTCATAAACTATATCTCGGTTCCCTTGCTAATCAAACGTCAGGACCGATAATTCAACTTACTCTATTACAACTATTTGATCTGGCCACGGCCTTAGAAGAATATTCCACTGATGTCATAATATTACCAAATCTCAACAGTGAGAAATCAATAATTCCCAGTTTGCCTACTTGGACACCTATAGCCGCAGTAATAGCACTAGCTTTGGGTTTAGCTCCCTTAACCTGGCAATATGCCAGCAGCATGAGGCAAAATCAGCAGCAAACAGCTAAAAAGACTACTTCTGACACACAACCAGCAACTACTGTAACTGCACCATCTCTGAACTTAACCACTCCTCAACCAGAATGGACTTCCTTTGCTGGTTTACCATCTCCCCCTAGTAGTGGTGATACTATAAAGCCGCCTGATTTAGAGACTCCCGTGATACCCGCTGATTCTACTCTAGATCCAAAACCTCTGACTTTTCCTGATGCTACCGTGCCTCCCACAGCTAGAACATTGCCAAATAATGGACTGACAATACCTCCACAGACACAGCCAGTCCCTCCTAGCAGTCTACAAATTCCAGGAACAGCACCAATACCCAGTTCCCAACAAAACTCTACAGGAGTGATTAACCAAGGTGGTATTCCTCCTGTCACTGGTCAAAATTTGCCTTCTGGAAATACAAGTAGTATCTCTTCTATATCTGGATCTATTGCTACCTTACCTAATGATGTGCAGAGTCAGATTTCTGGACAACAATCCTCTACACCAAATTCACAGCAATTAGATCAAGCTGCTTCTTCAACCAAATCTCCCGATAATGATTTAATAGAAAAATTGCGATCAGCAAGACAAAGACCATTCCCAACACAGGTTGCTGCTGAGGAAAACAAATTATTTGATGTACCTCAAGCAGCAGAAGCTAGAGCTTATTTACAAAAGAATTGGCGGCCACCTACGGGATTTTCCCAGACACTAGAATATAGTCTGATTTTGGGTGTTGACGGTACTATTGAACGCATTTTCCCCTTGAACCGAGCCGCTAGAGAATATATTAATGACACTGGTATACCAGAAATTGGTAAACCCTTTGTTTCTACTAATCAAGCTGGACAAAACCTCAGACTCAGAGTTGTCTTTAGTCCCGATGGTAAGGTGCAGACGTTCCCAGAAAACCCTTGATTATGTGTAAGGAGTCAGGAGTCAGGAGTTCAAGGAGTCAGGAGTCAGAAGTCAGGAGTCAGGAGTCAGGAGTCAGGAGGAGGTGGGAAAATTTATTTGCTATCTCTCGAAATCTAAAAAAATGCACACTTTTTCAGGTATACCTTTGAAAACCCTGGCGATTTTTTCCTCTTTATTAGCACTTCGACAAGCTCACTGACTACCTGTAACCTTTGTTCTATCTGGGTTTTACATTTATTTAGGGTTTGCTGAATAAACCTAAAACCTTGATATATCAAAGGTTAGAGGCTGATAAACACAGAAATTAGTGCAAGGGTTTTGAAGGGTATACCGGAAAAAGTGTGCATTTTTTGGGATTTCAAGAGATGGCAAAGAAATTTTCAAATCTCCTCCTGACTCCTGACTCCTGACTCCTGACTCCTATGCCCTCACAGAAAGACTTTCTCAGCAACCCCTATTTAGCAAACCTTAAATAGTTTCCCATTTACCGGAAAAGATACTTTCAGCGGATCGGGAAATGCGTTGTAAATCTTCTTTTAGCAGTGGTGGCCATTCAACTCCAGATTTAGATCCTGTAGCAAATAACTGCAAAGCTCTAATACCTAATTTATATAAAGCTAATGCTAGTTCTTTATCTAAGCTATGAGCATCTTTTAGAGCTTCAAACACAATTTTTAAGGCTAATAAAACAGAGGTAATTTGACCTGGTACTGGTGGTTTTCCTTGTTTGAGACGATTTAACAAAGCATCTGGGTTTTCTTCATTTGCTGTTTGATCTATAAGTAACTTTCGCGCTATTTCGTAGTTCATAGGGGAAATAATTGATAATTGATAATTGATAATTGATAATTATCAATTATTTTAAATCTAGTAAACCTTCTTCTTTTAATTTAGGATGAAAACGCATTTGAGTTTTTAATCCTCTTGATTCTAAAACTGCTAAAATTTCTGATTCAATTCGCCGAGCTACATTTTTGATGATTTTACTTTTCGACGATTCATCAATTAGTGGATTTTGATAATTAGCTTTTTCTTCATCTGTCATTAATGCTTGAGTATTTATAGGATTAGTCCATTTTTCTTTGTTTTCTCCATTCCCTAATGGAAGGCTACCATTTTCAACAATCCAAGTATTTTCAATCTTTTCTAAAATCGTGCGGTTAGGGCGTTCAATTGTGTGAACTTTTAACCAATAACATTTTTCTGGTTGACGGACTAAATGCTGCTTGCAACTAAGATAAACATCACGGGAATAACTAACGAATTGCAGAATTTTATCTTTGTCAAAAATGGCATAGGCTCCTATTTTACCCTGAAAATGTGCTGGTAATTCTCCATTTTCGTCAATGTAAGTGACATATTCTAAAGTATTTAAAGCGGGAATATCAATTTCTGTAGTCATCTTTATTAAATGTATGATTTACTAATTTAGTAAAGCAGCAAGTGTGCAAACAGTCAAGCATCAGGGAATTGGGAATTGGGAATTGGGGATAGTTTTAGAGGATGTTTTAAAGGTCTTGGTTGGCTTAAAAGCTAAGGAAAAATGCAAAAGAAATTCGGATTTACGCAGAAGTTATGGAGGAATGAATTACGTTCGCTGGAGGTGTTCTTCGCAGGGGTAGGAACGAAGGACAGGAAGGAAAGAGGGTTTGAGAGATATTTTGCGTAAGTTTTGGAAATAAAGAAAGGGTTTAGTATTGCTAAACCCCTACATTTGCTTTTTCTAAAAATTACCTTTCGGTTTTATTCTTCATCATAATCATCGTCTTCTTCTTCGTATTCTTCTTCTTCTTCTTCTTCAACATCTGCAATCACTTCATCAGCAATTAAATCGTCGTCGTCGTCATAAATAGGCCTGTCACCCCGTCTACTGCTGTAACTACTATCACCTAAGTCAGAAGAATCTAAGCTGTATAATTTAGCGGTGCGGTCGTCTAAAACCATATCCAGTGAATCATCTACTTCATCTAAAACCCCAGTACCTAAATCAGTACCATAGTCTTCAATGGTGGTGGTTTCTTCATAGGTGTTGTAACCAGTGCCAGCAGGAATCAATCGCCCAATGATTACATTTTCTTTCAAACCCCGTAACCAATCAGATTTACCTTCAATGGCTGCTTCAGTTAATACTCTGGTTGTTTCTTGGAAGGAGGCTGCTGAAATAAAGCTGTCAGTATTTAAGGATGCTTTGGTAATTCCTAACAATACTGGAGTATACTGTGCTTTTGCACCGCCTGTGATGGACATTGCTTCGTTTACTTGTTCTACTTGGCGCAATTCTACTAATTCACCGGGCAACATGGTGGTGTCTCCACCATCGTCAATGCGGACTTTGTTGGTCATCTGCCGGACAATTACTTCAATGTGCTTGTCTGCAATATCAATGCCTTGGGACTGATACACCATTTGCACTTCATTTACTAAAAAGCTTTGTACTTTTTGTAAGGCATGACTAGCACAGGCATAGATTCCATCTTCTGAACCTAAGCTAAAGAATATTTCTAATATCTCATGGGGGTTAGATGGTCCATCGGTTAAGGGTTGTCCAGCTTCTACATGAATACCATCGGGAACTATCAGATTTTGCCCTGGTCCAAGGGGATAATCGGTAACGCTACCACCGGCTTCTAAAACTTTAATAGCGTAAGCTTCTCTTCCTAATGCTTCGTCTCCATCTCCATAAACGACTTTTACTTCTCCTGGACGACGGCATAAAATACAAGCTTCTTTGGGTTTTCGAGCTTCTAATAATTCTTCAATTCTTGGCAAACCTTGGATGATATCTCCGGTTTTCGCTCGCTCAAACACTAACAAGACTAGGTTATCACCTCGTTGTACTAGTCCTCCATCTTCAATTTGCAATACTGCTCCGGGACTGACTCGGTAAGGACGGCCAACGCGAATGGTAATGGAGTAAGAGGCAGGGGAGGCAGGGGAAGCAGGGGAAGCAGGGGAAGCAGGGGAGGCAGGGGAAGCAGGGGAGGCAGGGGAGGCAGGGGAGGAAATATTTTCCCTAATATTCACTGCCACTACCTGACCTGACTCTGGTGCTGTCACTCCCGCAGCAATTTCTGTACCTTCTACTAACAAATCACCTTTTTTCACCTTTGGCGCTGTCGTAGTTTCTACGGTGATCATGTCAGTTTCTCGCAGCACCAAACAACGACGCACGGCTTCTGTATCTCTCTTGACACCGCGTACTGTTCCCCCTTCTTTACACAAAATCTGTGTTCTTGCTACCACTGCCCCCGGTGCAATGGTCATGCCATCTTCCACTTCTAGGGTAGTATGGGTACTGCCTTGGGTAGCATCTGCGGCAATGTCTCGCCGAATCACCAAAGATTCCAAAATTACTAACTGCAATCTTTGAATCTCAGCATTTTCACCATCTGCTACCAATTCAATGTCCGCTGCTAAAGGCGAAGCATGATCCTGTTCTCCCTCTTGTTCAATTTCCAATACCAACTGAGTCCGCAACAATTCCACCCCTTCCACGGATTTCACTCGTTCTCCATCTTTGTAGGGTAAACGCTGTAATGCCCGTAGTTGAATGGATCTGCCTGTTTGTTGACTGATGGAGGTTGTGGAGGGTACGTCAGGGTGGGCTGGTACGTCAAATTCTATTACTGGTCGACTTAGTAGGGCTGGTCCTTCGGGGGATTCTACATACTGAATATATCGCAGTTCTGTGGCTACTGTTCCCATAAATTCTTCACCGGGCTGGATAAAGGTGTTATCTCTACCAATTACTGTTTCTGGATCATCGACCATTAACAGTTCACCAGGTTTGATGACTATTTCCCGCAAAATGTCGTTTTTCTGGGTAACTTCTATCACGCCGCTGGTTTGACAGAAAATGTCTTTGACTACTTCTGTTCCAGCTTCTACAAATTGCCCATCTTCTACTAACAATAAGGAAATATCTTTGTTTACTTCATGGCTTTCTTCTGGTATCCATAACAGGGTTCCTCCTGTTACTACTTCATAGCCTAATTTGGCTTTACCTTTTTTCTGAACTTCGATGCCGGCAAATTTTAAGAAGCCGCCTGTGGTGGTGCGATAACGGTCGTCAATTAATTCTGCTACTACTTGACCATTTTGGACTTTTGTTCCGGGGGTAGCACGGAGGTTAAAGGTTTGAGATTTGGTGTTTGGTGATTGGTGATTGGTGATTGGTGATTGGGAAAAATTTTGATCCTCTCCCTCTTCCCCAGTCCCTAGTCCCCAGTCCCCAGTCCCTAGTCCTGTATGAATTAGGTAATTATTTTTCCCTTGGGAACTGTGAACTGTTACTGTTGCTTGATCTAATATTACGGAAGCGGTGATGATTTCAATTTCTCTGGTGGCTTTTCCGGGGATAGCTTCTGGCAGTCGCACTACTCCACCATGTACGGTGGTTAATTTGGTTTCTGCTAAAACTCCATTGGAGGCGATCGCATCTCCATTTTTTACTACTAATTCTGCTCCTGGTGGTAGGTTATACACTTCTCCAGATAAAATCCAAATTAATCCTCCTCTGGCTGCTGTGGTGGTAGTGTTACCTTGTCGGTCGGTTTTTTGTTCTGCTACTACATCGGCAAATTGTACTTCTCCGGCTAGGTCGGTTGCTACGTCTTTAACGGCTTTTTCTGTGTTTGCTCTGGTGGTTTTACCGCCTAATGCTACTTCTGCTATTAATTGGGCAATTTTTACCTGTTGTCCAGGGTTAATATATAAGGTTGAACCTTGGGTAATGGAAATTTCTTGACTTTCTCTATCTCCCTTGGTTTCTAAAACCATAGTGCCGTTGGTTTCCGCATATAGGGCATCTTCCCCGTGACGGGTACGATAGGGACGGGTTTTTAATTTACGAGAAAATTTTACTGTACCTTCAACTTTTGCTCGCACTTGTTGGGCAACTTCTCCGGTAAATACTCCTCCGGTGTGGAAAGTCCGCATGGTTAATTGCGTACCTGGTTCGCCAATACTTTGAGCCGCGATAATTCCCACCGCTTCCCCTAAGTCTACCATTTTGGCGTGTGCCAAACTCCAACCATAACAGTGTTGACATACTGAACGGGCTGCTTCACAGGTGAGGGGCGATCGCACTATAACTTCTTTGACTCCTGCCTCTTGAATTTCTGCTGCTAAGTCGTCAGAAATCGGAGTATTCCGGGGTGCCAGCATTTCTCCTGTGGTCGGATGAACTACATCTTGAGCCACTACCCGCCCCATTAATCTTGTCCCAATGGGAATTAATACTTTAGCCCCATCTGTCATATCCCGTAGAGGAATACCCCTGGTGGTGCCACAGTCAAATTCTCTAATAATCACATCCTGGGAAACATCCACCAATCGCCGGGTGAGATATCCAGAGTCGGCGGTTCTTAATGCTGTATCAACTAATCCCTTTCTCGCTCCATAACTAGAAATAATATATTCTGTAACGGTTAATCCTTCTCGGAAGTTGGTTTTAATCGGTAAATCAATAATTTCCCCTTGGGGGTCAGCCATTAGTCCCCGCATTCCCACTAATTGCCTTACTTGAGAGATATTCCCTCTAGCTCCTGAGAATGCCATCATATATACGGAGTTGAGGGGATTGGTTTTTTTGAAGTATGTCACTACTTCATCTTTGAGACTTTCGGAAGTTCCGTTCCAGGTATCAATTACTTTTTGGAAACGTTCAACTTCTGTGATTTCTCCTCGTTTAAATCTTTCCTCGGTGCTGAGAATTTCTGCTTCTGCTGCTTCCAGGAGGGATTTTTTAGAAGGGGGAACCATCAAATCATCAACACTGATGGAAACTCCGGCTTTGGTGGCATAACGAAAGCCTAAGTCTTTAAGTTTATCTGCCATTACCGCAGTCCGAGCCGTCCCGTAATGGGTAAATGACCATGCGATTAAGTTTCTCAGTTGACCTTTATTAACAACAAGGTTACGAAAAATCATTTTTTCAGTCATCTTAATAATTGATAATTGACAGTTGATAATTGACAGTTGATAATTGACAATTGACAATGGGGAATTGTCAATTGTTAATTGATTAACTTGCTAATGCTTCCTGAATCGCTTTGTTATAAATTACTCTTCCAGGAGTAGTGTAAATATATTGAGAAATTAAATTTCCTTGGGCATCCTCACGCACACGACGGAACTTATACAACAAAGTCCGGCTGCCATCTTCATTTTCTACAACTTCCTGCGGTTCATTATCCGGCTGTCCGGTTTCCATCTCTCCATCAAACCGTACGTAAATATAGGAATGTAGGTCTACCTGATCCTGCTGATACGCCATAATCACATCATCTAAGGAAGCAAAGAAGCTGTTTTTACCTTTAGTAGCGTTGGGATTTTCTGCTGTCAGGTAATATGCTCCTAACACCATATCTTGACTAGGGGTGACAATAGGTTTACCGGTTGCTGGGGAAAGAATGTTATTAGAAGCCAACATTAATAACCGGGCTTCTGCTTGACTTTCCAAGGACAAAGGCACGTGAACCGCCATTTGGTCGCCATCAAAGTCGGCGTTAAATGCTGGACATACTAAGGGATGGAGTTGAATAGCTCTACCTTCTACTAAAATTGGTTCAAAAGCTTGAATCCCTAATCTGTGCAGCGTAGGCGCTCGGTTTAACATCACCGGATGCCCTTCAATCACCTCTTCCAACACATCCCACACACTGGGGTCATTGCGAGAAATCAACTTTTTCGCCGCTTTGATATTATTCACCATCCCTGAACGAATTAACCGATTAATCACAAAAGGCTGGAACAGTTCAATGGCCATTTCCCTGGGTAGTCCACACTGGTGAATCTGCAACTTTGGACCTACTACAATCACAGAACGTCCAGAATAGTCCACCCGTTTACCTAACAAGTTTTGCCGGAAACGTCCTTGCTTACCTTCGATAATGTCTGATAAAGATTTGAGAGGACGGTTATTTGCTCCTACTACTGTCCGCCCCCGGCGACCATTATCAATTAATGCGTCTACTGCCTCTTGCAACATCCGTTTTTCATTACGGACAATAATCTCCGGTGCCAGAATTTCCTGTAACCTCGCCAAGCGATTATTCCGATTAATCACCCGCCGATATAAATCATTTAAATCACTAGTAGCAAATCTTCCCCCATCCAACTGCACCATTGGGCGCAAATCCGGCGGAATCACCGGAATAGCTGACATTACCATCCACTCCGGCTTAGAACCAGTAGCAATAAAATTATCAATTACCCGCAATCGTTTAATTAACTTCGCCCGTTTTTGCCCCTTAGCGTTATTAATTTCTTCCCGCAGATTTTCCGCTTCCTGTTCCAAATTAATATCAGCCAACAATCGCAGCAGTGCCTCAGCCCCAATACCTACCTCTACCCCCACCAGTTGGGAATCTTCGCTATAAATTGCATCCTCAATTTCCAGCCATTGATCTTCAGTCAACAATTGTTTATAGGTGAGAGTATCTGCATTACCAGGAGCTAACACCACATAAGAATTGAAATAAACAATTTGCTCTACATCCCGCAAAGGCATATCCAGCAAAATGGCAATATAACTAGGAATCCCCTTGAGATACCACACATGGGCAACAGGAGCAGCTAGTTTAATAAAACCCATTCTGTGCCGTCGCACCCGTGACTCTGTTACCTCCACACCACAGCGTTCACAAACAATTCCTCTGTGACGCACTCGTTTATATTTACCACAATGACATTCCCAGTCCTTAGCCGGTCCAAAAATTCGTTCACAAAACAAACCATCCATTTCCGGTTTCAGAGTCCGGTAATTAATGGTTTCTGGTTTTGTTACCTCACCCACTACCTGACCATTAGGTAAGGTGCGTTCACCCCAAATACGGATACGTTCTGGTGAAGCTATACCGATTTTTACGTAGTCAAATTGATTAGATTGAATCGATCTCATAATTAATTGATAATTGATAATTGATAATTGATAATTAACAACCGATAAATTTCAATTGTTAATTATCCAGTTGATCGCCAACAATTGTTATTCTTCCTCTTCCAAAGACTCACGGGAAAGTGACTCATAGGTAGGACGGGGAGGAGTACGGCGAGAACCTTGATCCGCCATTAAATCAACTTCCACATCCAAAGAACTACCATCTGCTTGGGTTTCTACCTTATGCACAGCAATATCCAAACCCAAGGATTGCAATTCTCGCATTAACACTTTGAAAGATTCAGGAGTACCTGGACGGGGAATAGCTTTACCCTTAACAATGGCGTTAAGTGCCTCATTTCTACCTTGCATATCATCAGATTTCACTGTTAACAATTCCTGCAAAGTATAAGCAGCGCCAAAAGCCTCTAAAGCCCACACTTCCATTTCTCCAAATCTTTGCCCACCTTGTTGAGCTTTTCCACCCAAAGGCTGTTGAGTAACGAGAGAATAAGGACCAGTAGACCGGGCGTGAATTTTATCATCCACCAAATGCACTAACTTGAGCATATAAGCTACACCCACCGTTACCGGACGGTCAAAAGGTTCGCCAGTGCGTCCGTCATAAACCATAATTTTCCCAGAGTCATCAGGGTTATATACCCAAGTTTTCCCTGTTTCATCCCTGGCTTCTTGCAACTTGCCATGCACAATGCGGCGGGAAGACTCTTCCCCATACATTTCATCAAAAGGAGTAATCTTAAACCGCACTCCCAAGTTTTGACCAGCCCAACCTAACAAACATTCAAACACCTGCCCCACATTCATCCGGCTAGGTACACCCAAAGGATTCAGCACAATATCCACCGGTGAACCATCGGGCAAGTAAGGCATATCTTCCGCTGGCAGGATGCGGGAAATAATCCCCTTATTCCCATGTCTTCCTGCCATTTTGTCCCCAACTTGGATTTTGCGTTTTTGTGCCACATACACCCGCACTACCATATTTGCCCCTGGTGGCAACTCATCACCTTGTTCTCTGGTGAATAAACGCACATCTACCACCCGCCCTTTTTCTCCATTGGGAACTCTCAGGGAGTTATCGCGTACATCACGGGCTTTTTCTCCAAATATCGCCCGTAGCAGTTTTTCTTCTGGTGGTTGGTCTGATTCACCTTTAGGAGTCACTTTTCCCACTAGAATGTCACCAGATTCTACCCAAGCGCCAATTCTAATAATTCCCTGTTCATCTAATTGCCTGAGAGCATCTTCCCCCACGTTGGGAATTTCTCTGGTAATTTCCTCTGGTCCAAGTTTAGTTTGTCTGGCCTCAATTTCATATTTTTCAATGTGAATAGAGGTGTAAACATCATCCTGTACCAACCGTTCAGAAATCAAAATTGCGTCTTCGTAGTTATAGCCCTCCCAAGGCATATAAGCAACAACAATGTTTTGTCCTAGTGCTAGTTCTCCCCCTTCTGTAGAAGAACCATCTGCCAACACCTGTCCGGCTACCACTTTCTCGCCAATGCGAACCAGGGGTTTTTGGTTTAAACAGGTATCTTGGTTAGAACGTTGATATTTAGACAGGACATATTTAATTTCCTGGGGTTTAGAAACTGGGAAAGAGGAAGTTTCTTCGCTGTCACCTGTCACCTGTAACCTGTCACCTGTTCTCTCTCGGACTCTGACGCGAATTTCGTTAGCATCTGCATACACTACATCGCCATCGGTGCGAGAAACAATTACCATTCCAGAGTCTCTAGCAGCTTGAGCTTCTAAACCTGTTCCCACCAAAGGACGCTCTGGTTTCAGTAAAGGTACTGCTTGCCGTTGCATATTAGAACCCATCAATGCCCGGTTCGCGTCGTCGTGTTCCAAGAAAGGAATCATGCTGGTTGCTACGGAAACAATCTGCACTGGGGAAACTGCTACGTAGTCTACTTGTTCTGGTGTGGTGGTGGAAAATTCTTGGCGATAGCGTACCGGTACTTGGGGTCCAATGATGTGGCCATTTTCATCAACGGGAATGTCTCCTGGTGCTACCCGTAGATCGTCTTCTTCGTCTGCTGTCATGTAGACGGCGGCTTTTTCATAGCACACTCGTCCGTTTTCTACTGGTCTAAATGGTGTTTCTAAGAATCCATATTGGTTAACACGGGCATGGGTAGCCAATGAACCAATTAACCCTGCGTTTGGTCCTTCTGGGGTTTCGATGGGGCAGATACGTCCATAGTGGCTAGGGTGAATATCCCGTACAGCAAAGCCGGCTCTTTCTCTGGTTAAACCACCAGGACCTAAAGCACTGAGTCGGCGTTTATGGGTCAGTTCCGCTAGGGGGTTGGTTTGATCCATGAACTGACTCAGTTGGCTAGAACCAAAGAATTCTTTGATTGCTGCTACTAAGGGTTTGGGGTTAACTAGGGATGCTGGTGTTAAAACTTCAGCATCTGATACGGTCATCCGTTCCCGAATGATGCGCTCTAAACGGTTCAATCCTACTCTGACTTGGTTTTGCAAGAGTTCACCTACGCTTCTAACTCGGCGATTTCCAAGGTGATCAATGTCGTCAATACTACCAATGTCGTATTCTAGGTTGATCAGGTAATCGACTGCGGCTAGGATATCCCCAGGAGTGAGGACGCGCATGGTGTCGGGTACGGAAAGGCGAAGTTTTTTGTTGAGTTTGTATCTACCAACTCTGCCTAAGTCGTAACGTTTGGGGTCGAAGAAGCGGGAGTCTAAGAGTTGTTGTCCTCCTAAGACTGTGGGTGGTTCACCGGGACGTAGTTTGCGGTATAACTCCATCAGGGCTTCTTCTTCGGAAAACTGCCCTTCTTTTTCTATGGTTTTTTGGAAGTATTCTGGGTGGCGTAGGGCATCAAAGATTTCGTTGTCTGATAATCCTAATGCTTTGAGCAGTACCTGTGCTGATAGTTTGCGGGTTTTGTCGATGCGTACCCACACTAAATCGTTACGGTCTGTTTCAAATTTTAGCCATGCCCCCCGGTTGGGGATTAAACTGGCAGAATAGGTTCTTCTCCCGTTTTTGTCAATTTCTGATTTGTAATAAACTCCTGGCGATCGCACGATTTGGTTGACTATAACCCGTTCGGCTCCGTTAATAATAAACGTTCCCCGATCTGTCATTAAGGGCAAATCACCTATAAATACTTCTTGTTCTTTAATATCACCTGTTTCTTTGTTTAACAGTCTGGTAGGGACATACATTTGTACTGCATAGGTGCTGTCCCGACGTTTGGATTCTTCAACGCTATACTTAGGCTCTTTGAGTTTATAGTTCTGTCCGATAAAGTGCAGTTCTAGTTTTCCTGTGTAGTCTGTAATCGGACTAAATGAGTTCAACTCTTCTATTAGCCCTTCTTCTAAAAACCAGCGAAAGCTTGAACGCTGGATTTCAATCAAGTCTGGCAACAGAAAGGCTGGTTCCATGTATGTTTCGTTTGTCATGCCTCTACCTTTGTCAACCTGGTTAAACTTTCGCTTGGATCGAGCAGGGAAACCCTGCTGTGGTGTTCCGACTCTCACTTTGTGGGGAGCAAGTTGTTGAGTAACTTCTCCTGACGCTGCCAACTCTTTACTGTTTTGCAGTCATTAAATCTGTAATTGGTGTTTTTGACAAGTGGTTAAGCGCCTCTGAGTATCAGTAAGGATGGAAAAAGTCTGTGTGCTAAATCTTGAAACAAGATTAGATGGTCTATATCTTGCTGATTTTTCTTGGTTTTTCTCTCTCCAGTTCTTTCACACAGCCTGTTCATTAATTCCGCATCCATACTGTTGTATCTTTTAGGGACCTCATCTATACTCACAGTAAGAACCCAAAAATAATGAAGAATCCGCGAGTGTTGGCTGGGAATCAGGATGGATTTCTTTTGCTGTTTTTTTGTCACAAGGCTTTTAAGTCTAAAAATTTAATAATTTTCTATATTTCAATACACAAAAATCCGCTGCTGTGTACAATTCCATATCAAACTAGGCTTCCAGGGTTTGTTATTTATTGAGAGCATCTGCTTGTAGAGATATTTTTAGATGTCCTTGAATTTTGTGTTGATCAACATTCACCACCATGTAATTGACTAGATATATTTTATACCTAGCATTTAACAGTAATTTTCAGCAGCTAGTTAAAAATTCCCTTCCTTTATCATTATGACGCAAGTAAAATGTTTTTGAGGGAATAATATTAGCACAGTTTTGTCCTCCGAAAGTCTGAATTTTGGTTTTTTATCAGTTTTCAGTTTTTCTGAATTTTGGCGACTGACTGATAGCTAATTTTATGTTATTGACAGTCCGAATAACCTACAAGCATTTGCAGTGGTTTGATGGGCGATCGCCTCTACTGTTTCTCCCCTAATTTTGGCTATTTGTTCAGCTACATAACCTACATAAGCTGGTTCGTTGCGTTTTTCGCCTCTTTTGGGTGTGGGTGCTAGAAATGGACAATCTGTTTCTATGAGCAAGCGATCGCTACTCACCATGGCCGCTGATGCTTGGATTGTTTTCGCGCTTTTAAAGGTGACAGTGCCACTGAAACTGATGTAAAAGCCCAAATCCAGAAACCATTGAGTTTCTTCTGGTGTTCCTCCCCAACAGTGCATTACTCCCCGTACTTTTTCCCCTTGTGTTTCCCGCCATTTTTGCAGTATTTCTCTGACCTGTGGTGCGGCATCCCGACAATGGATGATCACTGGTAAGTTCAGTTCTGCGGCGATCGCTAATTGTGCCTCAAATACCTTGTACTGTTGTTCCTGGTTATTGGCCTTGTAAAAATCCAGCCCCATTTCCCCAATCGCTACTACTTGAGGATCAGCACTGGCTAGAGTTTTGATTTTCTCTGCTGTCTGATCCTGCCATTTATGTGCATCTAAAGGATGTAAACCCACTGCAAAGCTGATTTCAGGAAATTCCTGTGCCAATGCTTGAATGCTGGCAAACTCTTCTGGGTGAACACAGGAATGGACTAAACGCACTACTCCGGCTTGTTGCCAACGCGATCGCACTGCTGCTAAATCTGGTTGAAAAAGGTCAAAGTTCAGATGTACGTGGGTGTCTATTAATTGCATGATGGAGTCAGAAACCATTGATGGGGTTTGGTTAAGTCATTAATCTCTTAGTTCATGACTAATGACTAATGACTGATGACTAATGACTTCTATGCTGTTTGTGTCAGTGGTTTGAGTTTTTGTGCTAACCTTGATTTTTTTCTAGCTCCGTTGTTGGGATGCAGCACACCACGCTTGACAGCTTTGTCAATTTTGCTGTAAGCCTCTGACATCCGAGTATCTACTACCTGTTTTGATTCAGGAGTAGGATTAGCTGCATAGGCTTCCACCGCAGCCAAATATTTCTTCATCAGCGTTTTTACTGCTGATTTATATGCTTTGTTACGCAGTCGGTTGCGTTCTGCGATTTGGGCGCGTTTAAGTGCTGATTTTGTATTCGCCACAGTCAGTTCCAAAAAAACTATTAATTAATATGTACACACACTACTAGACTTACTAATATAGCACAAAATTTGCCAATGTTATAATTTCACAGAAAAATTTTCCGGTGGGATGTTAGGGCAGGAGGCAGGGGGCAGAAGGCAGGAGGCAGGAGGCAGGAGGCAGAAGTTCAGGAGTCAGGAGTCAGGATAAACAATCAATTTCCAGTGAAATATATGGGATTTTTGTATCTATATCTGCTTAGCTTCTGGTAATTCCCATTTTCTAACCTTTAAAACCATAACTGGCCACTTACGCTGCCGTCTCATTTATCGAAACAATCGGATCTCAAACCGCACTTCGTCCCGCTATGCTAACGCTTTTGAAGGGCAAAAGTTTTGGTAGCGGGTATAAATCAACCTGATAAAAACGGACTCCTGCCTCCTGCCTCCTGCCTCCTGCCTCCGAGTAGGAAAATAATAGGCCTGGATGTATATTCAGGACGGGGAAATAGGTTAGAATAAGTTACCTATAAATAAATTAAATTGCCAACGCAACTACTCCCAGCATCTAACCTGCTTTTTAGTGAGTATAAAATCATTAAATTCTTATTATGCAAGTAAAATATCTGTAGCCATCCTGGGAGTATCAAAAGAATGCAGGTTAAGCTAGAGAAGAGAGTTAGGAAAAGCTTGATATCCTCAGGGTAAAAAGCCAGACTAATGATCAAACAGGAAAATTCTAATTTTGGCATTGTCCTTACTACTCCATGCTGCGAATTATTACTCAGCAGGCAGACGTTATATCCGAACTACAACGTATCTGCGATCGTACTCACGATGAACAGGTGCTTCACAAAGAAGCAACGGTACGTGAAGTGTTGCAAGCAGTCAAGCGCCAAGGCGACAAAGCTGTACTGCACTACACTGCCGAATTTGACCATCAAACCTTGCAACCAGAAGAACTGAGGGTGACAGGTTCAGAACTGGATGCAGCTTACCAACAGGTATCAAAGGATTTGTTGGCAGCTATTCAGCGGGCTTGTCGCCAAATTGAAGCGTTTCACCGTCAGCGAGTACCAAAAAGCTGGGTACACTTTGGCGATGATGAAGTGGTACTGGGTAAACGCTATACTCCTGTAGATCGGGCAGGTTTATACGTCCCTGGAGGTAGAGCTTCTTACCCCAGTACAGTGCTAATGAATGCGATACCAGCTAAAGTAGCAGGTGTACCGCGTATAGTGATGGTAACACCACCAGGAGCAGGTAAAGCAATCAATCCAGCAGTCTTGGTGGCTGCCCAAGAAGCTGGAGTAGAAGAAATTTATCGGATTGGTGGCGCTCAAGCGATCGCTGCTTTAGCCTACGGTACGGAAACAATTCCTAAAGTGAATGTCATTAGCGGACCAGGTAACATTTATGTCACCTTGGCCAAAAAACTAGTTTACGGCACTGTGGGCATTGATTCCTTAGCAGGACCGAGCGAAGTGCTAATTATTGCCGATGAAACGGCTAATCCTGCCCATGTTGCTGCGGATATGTTAGCTCAGGCAGAACATGATCCAATGGCGGCGGCGATTTTGTTAACCACAGATGCGGGTTTAGCGAAAAAAGTCCAGGCAGCAGTAGATAGACAACTGGTAGATCATCCCAGACGGATAGATACAGAAAAAGCGATCGCTCACTATGGGTTAATTGTTGTTGTCGAATCTTTAGAAGCAGCGGCAGAATTTTCCAATGAATTTGCACCTGAACATCTAGAATTGGAAGTTGAAGATCCTTGGACTTTAATTTCTCACATTCGTCATGCCGGGGCTATTTTCCTGGGTAATTCCACACCAGAAGCTGTAGGTGACTATTTAGCAGGTCCAAACCATACCTTACCTACTTCCGGTGCTGCTCGTTATGCTTCTGCCTTGGGTGTAGAAACTTTTCTTAAACACTCTAGTATTATCCAATACTCACCAACCGCACTGGAGAAAGTCGCCGGTGCAATTGAGACTTTAGCGAAAGCGGAAGGTTTGCCTTCCCATGCTGATTCAGTACGAAGGCGAGTACAGGAAGAAGAGTAATTGAGAACGCTTATTTTTTTACTGAGTGCGGTTGACGGCAGCTACTCCATAATTAAAAATAGAAAGTTTGTAATTTTAGCAAACTAAAGTTCACAAGAAAATCGCTCAAAGGCACGGAAGCCACTTGGCTGTCTTACAGTGGAGGAAGTGCCAACGGCGAATTTATTCGCCGCGAATATGATACGATTGGACTGCGAGTAGGAACAACCATCTACACGAAGAAGTATTTTGATAAGGAGAAACCCCTGATTTATCTCGTCTCGGCATTTGACCGCAGCCTGGGTAAACAAGCAAAGGCAAATATGGAGTGTAATACCGCCAAAATTTGATGGACTCGGAAAGCAAAAAAACATAAAAGTAAGCGCAATTGCAATACCTGTCGTACTGGTAGTTGTTTTGAGCGCGTAGGGGGATAATTGACTATCCCTTTTGAGCAAGTCTTAAAGAATCTGCGTGTCTTTAGACCGCAGAGTGTCAAATTAAGAAAATTGTTGGTGTTCAAACCAAGAAAATTCTTAATGTGACAATTTAAGGGGTCTACTTTTGAGGAGACAAAAGCGGTGTTAAAAACTATTTTAGTAGCTCTGGATGGTTCGGAAATTGCGGAACGAGTAATTGAAACTTTAGGTGATTTGGTGCTGTCCGCAAACACCAAAGTTGTTCTTTGTCATGTATTTCCCGCACCAGAGGCAGAAATAGAATTACCCGCTGATCGTCCTCATCCAGACTCACCAAAGTTGTCTTATTTCCAGATAGAAAAGCAGTTGCAATCCTACCAGGAAAAATTACCAGTTCAAAGCGAGTTAGAATTAGTAACTGGTGAACCTGCGGAGGAAATTATTAGACTGGCCAATATTTACAAAGCTGATCTGGTGGTTATTGGTAGTCGCGGGTTAACGGGGATGAATAGAATTGTTCAGGGTTCTGTTAGCACTCAGGTAATGGAAGAAGCGCATTGTTCAGTGTTGGTGGTGAAACCGGGGAAGTAATTTGTATTTATTCATAATTCATAATTAAGAATGTAGTAGGGATTTAGCCTAAATCCCTACATTTTGTGGATCAATATTTCATCCTTTCGCTTTTTCCACTTTCTCAACTTGTTTGGGTGCTTCCATTTCTTCTTACATTTGGATAGCTGCGTTAAAATTGGTGTTGCTGTTTTCGGGTTCACCCATTTTTTGATATGTTAAGCTGTACTTGATTTTGGATTTTTATATTATTCTCAAATATTCTTTAAACACAGAAGATAATTGAAACAAAACTTTCTCCTGTACAATTGTTGTCAGTAAATACCTTTGTTTTAAAGATTGTAGACCGTTAATCAATTCCATTGACGATAAGTTTGATGATAGGTTTAAACCTTGTCTGACATCTTCCCTAGATACAGGTTGATGAGATTTACTTAATTCTAATACTATTTGCTGTTCTATGGGTGATAATCTGTTAAATATTTGATGGAATGAAACTTGCATATTTTTAGTAATAACTAAGTTATTGTCACCGAGAAACTCAGTCACGTAACCTGCAAAAATATCTTGTATTAAAACAGCAATATCTTTTAAATAAAGTGGATTACCTTCATATTAATTAATTAAATTAAACCAGCTATCCTCATCTTGTAAACCTTGGTTTTTAAAAACTTCGACATTCTTTAAACCAAACAATTCTAAATATTTAATTGCAGATAATTTGGAATCTGAAAATTCCATTTCAGGACATTTTTCACGACTGATTAAGATTAAACTACTTTGATGCTTAATTTCTGCGATCATAGTGAAAAGATTTTGATAATTTTTATATTCATCTAGATAAATTCCAGCATATTTACCACTAGCAAATATATTTTCCACATCATCAATAACAATTAAACATTTTTTATCATTGAGAACATCTAAGAATTTTCTTAATTTATCATCTGTACTTTTTGGACTTTCTTTCTCAAGAATATTTAAGCAGTCGTCAATCAATAAATCTAGAGATTTAGGAAATTTTAAACTTTTCCAAATAATTACTTCAAATTTTTCTAAGTTGAAATCAATAAATCTTTTGACTAAAGTAGTTTTACCAATTCCACCTAATCCTAATACTGAAACAAGACGAGAGTTTTGATTTAAGATCCAATTATATAAAGTTTCTAATTCTTCCTCTCTTCCATAAAAACACATAATTTGCGGAGATGATTGTAAATCATATTTACATGATTGTTGATCATGATTTGACTGTTTATTTGCGTTAAGTTGAGGATATGAAGGACAAAAATTAAAACTAATATTTTTATTCTGTTGAATAACAATTGGTGAAGATGTTAACTTTAATCGAGATAAAGTAGAACGGAAATTACTTTTATGAATATCCTGATCTAAATGTTGAGAAAAGATTCTCCACAGTTTGTAACCGATATTTCTAATATAACTTTCACTGCAATGGGAATTTTCAGCGATTTTATCAAGTTATGAAATACTAAACTATTTTTAGTTTTAAATAACTGAAACTTATCTAAAAACCAAGAGCGATCGCATCGCATGGAATAGATATGTATTTTGAATAAGTTCATCAAAAAGAAATTATTCGCTTTTAATTATATCCGATAATCAAAATTGTAATTGCTAACGGAGTGAGTCAGATAGCGTTTGACTCACCCCACAAAAAACTTCTCCTTTAACTCTCTGCGACTCTGCGCCTCTGCGTGAACATAAAAAACTTTCTTACCCCTTTTTACCCCGCAAAAACTCCCGCAACTTGAGTAAAGATACAGTCTGACCCAAATTCAAAGGTAAAATTGACACACCTTCCAAACGAGACTGTACCCAACCTTCCCCCCAGTACCACTCATGAAAACCATCAATTCCACCACTAAGTAACAAGCGCAAACAATTATTTTTTGCTACATCTACATGGTGATGAATTTTCACAGGTCCAGTGGAAGTAGTAAAATCAAAACCCGAAGTTAACTTTTCTGGCATTCCCGGAGAAAAACTTTGACCTGGTAGCCATTTTTCCAGTTGTGCAGGAATTAATAGACTATCGTGAATAGCATCAGCGGATGCTTCAATTTCAATTCGCAGTTGGCTTTGTTGAAAAGTGCCTAGCATGGTGATTGGTAATTGGTAATTGGTAATTGGGAAGAAAAAATAAACTGTTGCCTTTTGCCTTTTGCCTCTTGCCTTCTTACTGTCACCTGTCACCTGTCACCTGTTCCCTGTTCCCTGAAAAACTTACAATATATAAAGTCATCTTGTTAAAAATTGTAAAAGTTTTCATGGCAGATAAATTAATACGGGCTACAGCAGCGGATGGGGGTATTCGAGCGGTGGGAGTGATTACCACACGCTTAACAGAGGAGGCACGAGTACGCCATAAGCTTTCCTATGTAGCTACAGCAGCACTGGGAAGAACAATGTCAGCAGGTTTACTGATGGCTTCTAGTATGAAGCGTCCAGGCTCTAGGGTCAATGTCCGGGTCAGGGGTGATGGTCCTTTGGGTGGTATATTGGTAGATGCCGGGTTAGATGGGACAGTCAGGGGCTATGTAGGAAATCCATCTGTAGAATTGCCTCCCAATGCTAAAGGTAAGTTAGATGTGGGGGGTGCTGTAGGTAGTGGTTATCTCTATGTAGTTCGAGATATCGGCTATGGATATCCTTACTCTAGTACAGTAGAACTTGTTTCGGGAGAAATTGGTGATGATGTGGCTCATTACCTGGTAAATTCAGAACAAACTCCTTCGGCTTTGGTTGTGGGTGTGTTTGTAGGAGCAGAAGGAGTGACTGCGGCAGGAGGGATATTAATCCAAGTTTTGCCTAAAGCTGCTAGAGATGAAGCTTTAGTCACAACCCTGGAATCACGAGTATCTGCTTTATCAGGGTTTACACCGTTGATGCAAGCTGGGAAGACGTTAACAGAGATTTTTCATGATTTGCTGGGAGATATGGATCTGAAGATTTTTCCAGAAAGTCAAATGTTGCGCTTCCACTGTGGTTGCTCTTTTGATCGGGTGTTGGGAGCTTTGAAAATGCTAGGAGCAGCAGAACTGCAAGATATGATTCTCAAAGACGATGGTGCGGAAGCTACTTGTGATTTTTGTGGCAATGTTTATCAAGCAAATGGTGATAATCTAGCACAATTAATAGTTGATTTACAAAGGGAAACTTCTGTTTCAGAATAAGTGTGAAATACTACTAAAGCCCAAACATATAAATGGTATTTGTGGAGGAAGATAAAAAATGAAAAAAATAGCTTTTTAATGATGAGAAAGAAAGTTACTATGGCAAAAATGGAATAATCAGTTTCATCAGAACTGCTATTCAATTACTTTGGTGTGAGAGATGACAGATCGGGATATTTCAGACAGTTGTTCTCCAACCAGAGCCAGAAAACCAGATCCTAATACAAGATTGTCCCGAACTCCAGAAGTCGGGACAACTCAATCATCTGGTGTCCCTCCTACTGGTTCTAACTTTAAATCAGTGACGCAGCAACAAGATAACAATTCAGAAGGATTACCTATAGAAAACTATTCAAAGGAATCTTTTGATACTAATAAAAAATGGGTAAAATTGCCAAGCTGGATGAAAAGCTGGGTGATGTGGTCAATTTTATTAACATTGATTCCTAGCGGTATCGGGTTTATATCAATGTCGATGCTGCTAAAACTTCCATCAGCGCCAAATTGCCCAAAAATATTTTGGCCTTTAGCTAGTGCGTCTGTACGTTTACACTGTGCTTCCCTGGCTGCTTCTAAGCAGAATGTGAACGACTTACTGCAAGCGATCGCACTGGTGAGAGACTTACCAGAAAATCACCCACTCAGGGGACAGATTAATGGTTTGTTGGAGGAATGGTCAAGGGATATTTTAAAGCTGGCTGAGGAAAGTTTCCAATCCGGGAATTTAGAAGAAGCGATCGCCACGGCTCGACAAATTCCTGAAGACTTAGAAGCTCGTAATATTGTAGAAGAGCAAATTACTAAATGGCAGTCTACCTGGTCTAAGGCAGAAGAAATCTATGACGAAACATTAAAAGAACTGGGAGAAAGACGCTGGCAGTCAGCTTTTATGCTGTCATCTAAACTGCTCCGCATCAACAATCAATATTGGTCAACTACCAAGTATGATGAACTAAATCGCATCATTGTCACAGCAAGGGAAGATGGTGATAAACTTGACAAAGCTGAAGGTTTAGCAAAACGTGCCTCAGTGGATGATATTCTAGCAGCTATCAAGCTGGTAGAGTCGATTAAGTCGGAGAGTTACGTATATCAAAAAGCTCAGGAATTAATTCCTGAATTTGGGCGCAAGATACTGCAATTGGCACAATCTCGCATGGATAGGCAAGATGCGGATACAGCATTAGAAATTGCTAGAAAAATTCCGCCTATTGCTGAATTACAATCAGAAATTGATGATTTTATTGTTTTGGGTGAAGCCCAAAGAAGTGCTTGGATAGGTACGGTTGCTGGTTTAGAGAGCGCCATTTCCCAAGCTCAACAAATTGATGCTTCTAGGGAAGTGTATATTAAAGCACAAGAATTAATTGCCCGCTGGCAACTAGAAATAGAAGATGTGACTCGTTTAGAAAAAGCGCGAACCCTAGCTAGTCAAGGTACAATCAATGATTTAACAGCAGCCATTTCTGAAGCTCAGATGATTCCCAATAGCAACCCCCGCGCTTCAGAAGCTAGACAGGAGATGAATCGCTGGCAGTCCCAAGTAGAAACTATTGAAGACAGACCTTATTTAGACCGTGCTGAACAAATAGCTTTGTTAGAAGATATTACTTCCTTGCAAACTGCGATCGCAGAAGCTAGTCAAATTCGCTCTGGTCGTGCATTATATCCAGAAGCACGGAAAAAAATCCGCCATTGGACGGCTAAAATTCAGCGTATTCAAGACCAACCTTATTTAGACCAAGCACGAATTATTGCTGAAAGTGGTGATTTAACTACTGCGATTAGGGAAGCACAAAAAATCGCTTCATCAGGAAGGGCGCTGGCTAGTGAAGCACAAGCATCAGTGGATACTTGGCAAGAACAAATTAGGGCGAGAGAAAACTGGAAAAAAGCCAGAGAAGTGGCTATTGCTGGCACACCAGAAGCTTTAGCTGAGGCCATCCGCATAGCTGATCGAGTTTCCAACCGTAACATTTTACGCATGGATGTTAACGTGGCTATTGATCAATGGGGTCAGCAAATATTACAAATGGCACGTTCTCAAAGCGAGTTTGATATTCCTAGAAGTATTGAAACTGCTAGATTGATTCCTCGTGGTAGTTCTGCTTACAGAGATGCCCAACTACAAATTAGAACTTGGAGACAATTCCTCATTCCTCGTACATCACCTACAACATTACCTACATCATCGCTGGAGTCATTACCTACTCCATCACCTGAAGCTGAACCATCTCCATCATCAACTGGTGATGGTTTGTAATGGGTAATGGGTAATGGGTGATTGGTGAAGTTGACAGTGCGAACGCCTTTAGGCAGGATAGTGTCAATCATTTAGTGCCAGTTTCACCCAATTACGAAAAGCGCGAGTTGCGGACATTTGTCCAATTTTTTTACTTTCCGCAATAAATCGAGGAATTTCTGTGATTTGGATAGGTGCAAAAGTGGGGCTGATTTGAGTTTCTGAATATTGCCCATTTGTCAGAATGTAGATTCTTAATGAAGTTCCGTTGTAACGCCAAAATTCAGAGATTCCCATTGCAGCATAAAGCTTCAATTTATCTATTTTAGGTCGTGAATATTCCACTTCTAGCACTAAGTCTGGTGGTGGATCAAAGGCTAAATCAATATTCTCTTTTCCTCTGACTAATAATTCATTCTGGATATAATAACCACTGTCTGGTTCTGCACCATATTCTAAATCATCTCTAGTTAATGTGAGTGAACCAACGCGATCAACTTCTAAACCAAATTCTTCACACAATACCCCGACAAAAACCTCAATTAACCGATTTGCGTTTTCATGAGGTTTTTGTGGAGTCATAATTTCTATATTTCCCTGATGGTAAGAAATTCTATTTGCGCGTTCTGAACCCATTTCTACTAGCATGGTTTTAAATGTCTGCCAGGAGATGTTTTCTAGTAAAACTCTGGTTTCTGCGGGTGTTGCTGTTGTTACCATAGTTTCTTTTTCTCACAGGTGATAGATTTGAATATAACAAAATTTTCTGTTTACTTTAATTTTGTTATCTTCATTTAGCCTCTAACGCTTTTCTTGCGCTTGAATTTGCCTAACTACTGTCAATGCTGAATAACTTACCCCTGCTGTACCTTCTCCTGGATGGGTTGAGTCACCCACTAACCACAAATTATTAATAGGTGTACGATTGGCAAAACCAAAGGGTCCAAATGTCGGTATTCTTTGCCCAATTCCCCCGACAATTCCCTTTTCTCTACCTGTATAATGGGCAAAGGTTTTAGGTGTGGCAGCTTCTACATAAATGATGGTTTCTGGTTTTAAATAGAAATATTGAGCAAGTTTGGAAATTGCATCTTGGGTAAATTTTTCTTTTAATTCTTGATAGTTTTCTGTGTTCCACCATTGGGTAAAATCAACAAAAGAAGATGCAATAATTGTCGCTTTTCCGGTTGGTGCGCGTCCATCTCCTTCATGACTGACAGATACAAATAAGGAGTTATTTTCCCCAATTGGTCCATTAATATCATACATAAATTGGAGATGGGGCGGACAATCATCAGGAATAGCACTTTGATCAACACCGATATAAACGACAAAAGCACCGGAAGCAGGTGGTAATTTTTCTACTCTATGTTTATATCCCGATGGTGCTTTTTCTCCTAATAATCTTACTAAGTCTTGTACAGTGACGTTAGCAATTACATGATCTGCTTTTTCTGTCCAAACTTCGCCAGTTTTTTGATTTCTAATTACTACACCGTTAGCTTTGCCATTTTCTACATTTATTTTTTCTACGGTGTGACGCATTAATAATTTACCATTGTCTCTTTCTAAAGATTCTACAAGGCGATCGCTCAATATTTGCATACTTCCTTGTAAATGATATAATCCTTGGGGCGATTGGGATACACTCAATGCTGTAGCTGCATAAAGTAAAGCGGTTTCTTCGGCATTCACTTGGGAATATAATTTTAGTTGTAAATCTAAAAATGTCCGCAGTCTTTTATCATTTCCTAAACCATATAATCTTAAAGCATCCCCAACAGTAAATAAGGTAAAAGGTGCAGTAATAAATGTACTAGGACGAACAGCTTTTGTTAACTGTAAAATATCCCAGAAATTTCGGGGTGGTAACACCGGATCACGTCCTTGAAATTCCCAACTTGCATTAAATAAAGTCGCTAATAATTGCCAGAAACCTTCACTTCCAGGAAATTGTTTTTGGCGTTCTTCTTGCCATTTTTCCGGATCTCGCCAAACATTAATAGGTGTATTTTCTCCTGGTAAAAATACCGCACAAGCAGGATCACAAGGAGTTGCTTCAGGTAATTCTATATTCAATTCTGAGAAAATGCGGTGATGTATACCCCCAGGTTCTAACCCTGCAACTTGAGTTGCACCGACATCAAAAGTAAAACCCTGACGTTTAAAGGTGGAAGCACAACCACCGGGAACTAAAGCTTGATCTAGGGTTAAAACGCTATAACCTCTATGTGCTAATAATGCTGCGGTGGTTAGTCCACCTATTCCCGCACCGACGACGATCACACGGGTTTGGTTTTTGTTCAGGGATAGACTAGGCATGAATACCTGTTTTACAATTCTTAATATTACTACTCATAATTTTACATAATTTTCAATTCAGTCTGGTGATGTGGAATATATTTCTGTCACCTGTCACCTATCACCTATCACCTATGACTTTGTGATACAGTATTTCTGCTGCGATAATAATAGACAAAATTAAACATGAGTAAAAATTTTGAAATTCAAGAATTAGCGATCGCTATCACTGCTAAAAATTTGAATCCCACAGTCATAACCCCTGATTTTTTGAAATATACTGGAATTGTTCCCACAGATTGGGAATTAGCGAGAGAGCCAGTTTTTAACAATTTTGTCGTGCAGATTTTTTACAAAAGTGGTGTAGGAATTGTAGCCCAGCCCAATAATGTTACAGTAGTTGAGTCCATAGGTGCAAAACAACAGGCAGAAATTCAAATACCCAAAATTACTCATCAGTTAGTAGAAAAACTCTCCCAAGTTGAGTATCAAAGAGTAGAAATTAACCCCAGAGGATTCGTAGTTTTTAACTCTGATGCAGAAGCATATCAATACATTAATGGTAAACTTTTAGCACCTGGTTCATGGCAAGAATTTGAAGGTACAAAAGTGAATGCTGCCTTGCAGTTAAGTTATCCTTTGAAACGGGGAATACTAAATTTAAGTATTAACCAAGCAAATGTACAGTTTCCTGATAAAGTAGCGGCAGCAATTTTATTTTCTGGTAACTTCAACTATTCTTTATCAGGAAATACTCCGGTTGAAAAATTACAAGATTTGCAAGCAATAATTCAAAATTGGCAAGATTCAGTTAAGACATTTCAAAAACTGTTGTCAGATAAATTTTTCCCAAGTTCTGCGGCAGCACCAAACAACATTTCTGTTTTTCCAACAACGGCGAAAAGCTGATAAGATATTAGTCTAGTTATTGTGGGGTGGAACTAAAAAACCACCCTTGTATATTTCATCACTTTGTAAGGATAATATGTTAAAAACAAAAGTCTTTTTGGAGAATTTTGGAGTAATCAAACAAGGTAACTTAGAGTTAAATAATTTAACATTACTCTGTGGAGCAAACAATACAGCTAAAACCTATGTAATGTATTCTTTATATTCACTCGTTGATTATGATTTTGAAGTCAAGTTTAATTTTGTTGAGAACATTCTGAATAAATTAATAGAGGATAAAGTTGGTCAATATGATTTTGGACAGTTGATAACTGAAAACTTAGATAACATTTCCCAAGAAATATCACAGGGTCTTTATAAATTTCTACCTACTTTATTTGCAACAGAACCAGATGAATTTCAGAATACTCGGATTAAAATAGAACTTGATGCTGATTTAATTTTCAACAATATTACTAATTATCAATGGCAACGTCGTTTAAGTTTAGGAAAGAAAGAATCGGATTGGTTTTTAGACATTCAGAAACCAGAAAATAACACACAAGTAACTTTGACAATGCAGGATAAAGGAATTCAAATTCCTCATCAATTATTAATAGAAATAATTTCTAATACTATCAATCGTTTAATTTTTAACAAAAGCAACAACCAAAATAATCAAACTTGCTTTTTACTTCCTGCTGAACGTGCAGGACTAGCTTTATTTTTTAAAGAGTTGTCAAGTATTCGTAACCGTCTCTTACATCATGCACAGAAGGATAATATTGATCCTATGGAGGTATTAAAAGATATTATTCACTCTCGATATGCAAAACCCATTTCTGATCATATTGAATTTTTGAATGATTTAAACAACAGTAAAAAACGAAAAAGTAATTTTCAAACACAAACCCAATATATTCAGACAAAAATTATCAATGGTAAATATGAAATAGATCGTTATGGTGATATTTTTTTTAAACCTCATAGAAGTAAAAATAAAAAAATGCCTTTACATTTTACTTCTTCAACAGTAAAAACCCTATTTAGCTTCGTTTTTTATGTGGAACATCTCGCCCAACCGGGAGATTATTTAATGATTGATGAACCAGAATTAAGTTTACATCCAGATAATCAAAGAAATTTAGCTAGAATATTAGCAAAATTAGTGAATAATGGTGTTAAAGTAGTAGTTAGTACCCATAGTCCTTATTTTGTCCGTGAATTAAATAATTTGATTATGTTAAACAAATCATTTACTCAAGCTGATGAATTAAGAAGGCAGTATGGTTATGAACCAGATGAAAGTTTAAATCCTGAAAAAGTATCTGCTTATCTATTTAGCGATAACACTATTAATCAGATGGAAATTGATCACGATGAAGGTATTATTGCAGAAACATTTGATGCAGTGATTAACAATCTTAATCAGTCTTCCAATGATATTTACTATGCTTCTCAAGAAGAGGAAGATTGGGATGCAGAGTAAAAGATTAATTGATTTAGTGAAACAGGTAATTACAGAAGACTTACATTTAAATATAAATGAAGCTGGCTGTATCTTAATTGAAGAGAAACATGAACAGGCAAAATGTCGTCATGTAATCATTAAATTTAAAAAATCAATTCCTTATTTTGGATTTTCCCTGGATGTGCCTAAACAAGAAGGAAAAAATGATCCTATATATCCCTTTTTTAATCCACAATTGCCAGGGATTTGTTCTAAAAATGATGCTATTTTGTTTTTACAAAAATCAAATAAAGTTTATGTTTTATTGATAGAGATGAAATCAACTAATGCTAGAAGTTATTTAAACCAATTAAAATCCGCAAAAATTTTTGTTGAGTTTGTTTTACAACGCATTCAAATTTTTCACAAAGAAATTAATACCCAAGTAGAATTTAGAGGAATATTATTTTCATGTCGTCGCATACCCAATGAAGGAACAACTAAGAAACAAAAAATTACATTTGAAGATAGAAATAGTTTATTAGTTTCAGAAAATCCTGGTAATAATACTTATTACGTACAACAATTTTTAGATAACTTAAATAATATTGTTTAAGTTTTAGCTAGTAAACAAGAACAATTACACAGTTTCAAAATTAGGATAATTATGTTTCCTTCTTTGAAACTAACTAAAAACATCCCCCACAACTTCCACAACCCAGACCACTGCTAACACCATCAAAGGCATTGTAAGATATAAGCAGTAACATAGCCCTCACCACCAATGACATCAACTCTGTTAAAATCTCCTCGTCTTCACGCTCCCAAGGTGCATCCTCTACCTAACGGTTTAACCATTATTGCCGAGCAAATGCCAGTAGAAGCAGTGAACCTGAATGTATGGGTAAAAGTTGGCTCTGCTGTGGAGTCAGATGCTATCAATGGCATGGCTCACTTTTTAGAACACATTGTATTTAAAGGTACAGAACAATTAGCCAGTGGTGAGTTTGAACGTCGCATTGAAGAAAGAGGTGCAGTAACAAATGCGGCTACCAGCCAAGATTATACACATTTTTATATCACTACCGCCCCTAAAGATTTTGCAGAATTAGCACCACTGCAAATAGATGTAGTGTGTAATCCTAGCATTCCTAAAGAAGCTTTTGAAAGAGAAAGATTAGTAGTTTTAGAAGAAATTAGACGTTCAGAAGATAATCCCAGAAGGCGCATTTATCGGCACACAATGGAAACCGCTTTTGATGTTTTACCCTATCGTCGTCCGGTACTCGGTCCAGAAGCGGTAATATCCCAAGTTACACCCCAACAGATGCGAGAATTTCATCAAACTTGGTATCAACCATCTTCCATAACTGCGGTTGCTGTGGGTAATTTACCAGTGGAAGAATTAATAGAAATTGTCGCTGAGGGATTTGAAAAAAACAGTCAAAAATCACAAAGCTTAACATCAAAAAGCTTAACATCAAAAAATCAACATTTAACAGGTGTTACAGAACCAGCATTTACAGAAATTGTGCGTCGGGAATTTATTGATGAAAGTCTGCAACAAGCCCGGTTAATAATATTATGGCGAGTACCTGGATTGATTGATTTAAATGACACTTATGCTTTAGATGTGATAGCGGGAATTTTAGGACATGGAAGGACATCTAGATTAGTCCATGATCTGCGGGAAGAAAGAGGTTTAGTTTCTTCAATTTCTGTGAGTAATAGTAATTATAAACTCCAAGGAGTATTTACTATTTCTGCTAAATGTGATGTAGAAAATTTACCAGCAGTAGAAACAGCAATCATTGAACATTTGGAAAAACTACACACAGAATTAGTTAAAGAATCAGAAATTGCTCGTGTGCAAAGACGAGTAGCAAATAGGTTTATATTTGGCAATGAAACACCAAGCGATCGCTCTGGTTTATATGGTTATTATCAATCTTTAATAGGTGAGTTAGAACCAGCATTTAATTATCCCCAATATATCCAAAACCAAGACGAAAATCATTTAATGCAAGCTGCACAAAAATATCTTTCACCCTCAGCTTATGGTGTAGTTGTCATCAAACCAAATTAGTCATGGGTAATTGGTGATTGGTAATTGGTAATATACTATTCTATAACTTTTACTTCTTACTAATAACCAATACCTATAGGACTTACGCAAGATATGACTAAAAACCTTATTCTTGCGTAGGGGTAATTCATGTAGCTTGCTTCCCGAAGGGTATTACCCCTACTTTCGTTGCCTTTTGCGTAACTAATAACCTATAACCTATAACCAATAAAAAACCATGATTTGGCAAGAAATAGATCACCATATAAGTCAAGTAACAGGACAAAAATTTCAAACCTCTCAACATTCATCTGTAAGCGGTGGTTGTATTAATCAAGGTTATGCCATTAGTAATGATAAAATCACCTACTTCGTGAAACTCAACAAAGCTACTCAGGGAGAAATGTTTGCAGCAGAAATGCTGGGTTTACAACAAATGTATGAAACCAAAACTATCCGTGTTCCTAAACCTGTATGTTGGGGAAATACAAATAATTCTAGTTATATAGTATTAGAATGGCTAGAAATGAACGGTGGTAATAACAAATCTTGGCAACAAATGGGACGAAACCTAGCAGAAATGCACAAAACCATTAGTAAAAAAGGTTTCGGTTGGGATCTGAATAATACTATTGGTTCTACACCCCAAATTAATACTTGGAAATCTGACTGGAGAGAATTTTATACAGAACATCGTTTAGGTTATCAATTTCAACTAGCAAAAAGAAAGGGAGGAAGATTTCCTTTAGCAGAAAAATTATTAGCAGCTATTCCCGAATTATTAGCAAATCATCAAGTTGAACCAGCTTTAGTACACGGTGATTTATGGGGAGGAAATGCCGGATTTACAGTTGATGGTGAACCGGTGATTTTTGATCCAGCAACTTATTTTGGCGATCGCGAAGTTGATATTGCCATGACAGAATTATTTGGTGGTTTTCCACCAGCTTTTTATCAAGGTTATCAAGAAATATTACCTTTAGATCAGGGTTATGAACAACGGAAAACCCTTTATAATTTATATCACATTTTAAATCATTTTAATTTATTTGGTGGTGGTTATGCTTCCCAAGCAAACGGGATGATTGAGCGAATTTTGCAGAATTTGTAAATTTAAAAATAAGATACCCGACTTCTTGTTTATTTTGTAAATTACTCATAATTTATAAGTTATAAGTTATAATTTATAATTCGGGTATCTGTGTAGTTAATTTATCAAATAAAATTATGAACTAAAAACATGAAATACTATCAACTACAAACCAACGTTTTACCTAATAATTACCTCAATGACTTGTGGGGTGAAATTCAATCTAGTCCTTACTTTGCTATCAACAATCTTAATCGTGATTTTATCAACACCAAAGGATTTTCTGTGGTTTTTCAGCGTCAGGGATTACCCAAAGTTATAGAAAAGTTTCCCTTTTTTAAACCTTATTTAGATTTAGCATTGCAACCTAATTGTAATGCTTTTTATCTCAATCCCTTACTATTAAAAGAAGGTTCTCGCGTTGATCCACACATAGATCGTTCTTTGCGTTCTTATTGTAAAACAATTGAACCACCCAACCTAGTTAGTGTTCTTTATGTGCGAGTACCAGAAAACATGGAAGGGGGAGAATTGGTGTTAAAATCAACTAAACGCCAAGTGGGACAAGTTAAACCTCAAACTAATACCCTGGTTTACTTTCAAGGAGATTTAACCCATTCTGTTAACGCTGTGAAAACTCCTGGAAATCGCCTCAGTCTGGTTTGTGAACAGTATAATTTAACTGAAGATGAATTAGAGGAAATACCAGTATTTACCTTAGAATCAAGAGCTAGTCAATCTGCAAATAAAAAACGAAAATATGGGTATTAGAGATATCGTACTTAATCATTAATAAAAATAATGCTGCTAAACAACCGCTATCAAGTCATTCGCACCCTGGGATCTGGTGGGTTTGGTGAAACCTTTCTCGCTCAAGATACCAATATGCCATCACAGCGCCTTTGTGTGGTAAAACAATTAAAACCGATTCACAATAATCCGCAAATTTACCAAATAGTACAAGAAAGATTCCAACGAGAAGCGGCCATTTTAGAAAACCTTGGTAGTGCATCTGATCAAATTCCTGCTTTATATGCTTATTTTTCTACAGGGGGTGAATTTTACTTAGTTCAGGAGTGGATAGAAGGAGATACTTTAACAGCGAAAATGCAAAAGCAGGGATTATTTACTGAAAATGCTATTGAGGAATTGTTAGTTAATATATTGCCTGTTTTGGAGTATGTTCATTCACAAAAAATAGTTCACAGAGATATTAAACCGGATAATGTTATTTTTCGTAAAAGTGATAATAAACCAGTCTTAATTGATTTTGGTGCAGTGCGTGAATCAATGGGAACGGTGTTAAATTCGCAAGGAAATCCTACCAGTTCTATTATTATTGGTACACCGGGATTTATGTCCAGTGAACAAGCAGCAGGAAGACCAGTTTATTCTAGTGATTTATATAGTTTAGGTTTAACAGCAATTTATTTATTAACTGGTAAACTGCCTCAAACCTTGGAAACAGATCCGCAAACAGGGAAAATAATTTGGCAAAATTTTGCTAGTAATATAAATCCTCATTTAGCAAAAGTCATTGATAAATCTATTGCTTATCATCCCAGAGAAAGATTTACTTCTGCTCAGGAAATGTTGGATGCTTTGCAAATAAAGTCAGTTATTAATAGTCAATCACCAGTTACTCAAACAATAATTGCTCCTCCACTGCAAAATACAGTTACAGTTAGTCCAGGGAATACAAATCAACCAGTTAATCAGAATAATAAACAAACAGGAATGATTCTACCTAGTATTATCGCTAGTAGTTTGATAGGTGGTTCTATTATTATTGGATTGGCGATTAATAAATCTTCTCCACCTGTTGAATCTGCCAATAACACAAATACAACTCTATCTTCCTCAAATAAAAATTCAGTAGAATCTTCATCACCAACTCAGGAAGAACAAAAAACAGAATCATCTAAAAATACTTCACCTCAATCTACTGACGCAACACAGACTCAAGTTAATCCCCCATTAGCAGATGAATCTGTAGTCAATAATTCATTTTATTTTGTAGCTGATTCTGCCTTTAAAGATTTACCAACTGCTACTCAACAAGTTAGAACTTTACAAGTTAGAGGTTATTCTCAAGCTGGAATGTTTTGGATACCAGATTATCCAAATCTATCAGGAAAGCGTTTATATCAAGTATACGCAAATTGGTTTAGCGATCGCACGAATTGTATCAACTTTCTAAAAACCTATGGACAAGTTAATTCAGATGCTTATTGTGTGCTTGCGAGTAAAGACGCTAATACATCACCTGATCGTGTATATTTCAAGGAAATTTTTAAGGTTTCCATATCTGATACATCACCAGTAAATAACACAAATATCAATAATAATTATTTTTGGCTTTCGCAAAGACGGGTGACAGCAGCAGATTTATCTGGTAAAAGTGGTTATGAATTAGATATTATGAGAAACACAATATTTGCAGTTCACGGACGCAGGTTTAATACTCCTGAGTTACAAGCATATTTTAATCAGCAATCGTGGTATAATCCCCAATATTCACCCCAAGAATTTCCTGTTGATTTGTTGTCAAAAATAGAAGTTGAAAACGCAGAATTTATTAATCAATATCAAGATCAGAACAATTTACGCTATTTCAGATAAATCGGTTATGCAGCAGATTTCATTCTTATGAGGTACAAATCATAATCATGAAACTCTTGTGGGGTGGGCATCTTCTCACAAGGGTAGGTATTTTACATTGTCGTGAGGGCAAGACTTGGGGGACAAGGAAGGACAGTGGACAAGGGAGGAAAGCCGTACAAATGATGTACGATTGGTAACAAAAACTGACGCTCAACAGACCTTGTACTGAGCGAAGCCGAAGTACATTTCTTGTCTAAAATCTTCCTTGTCTACTTTCCCTCCTTGCCTTCCTTGTCCTGCCTTCACAGATAATATTAAAAACCTACCCCTGTGAGGTGGGCATCTTGCCCGCCCAGAGAGTACCTCATTACAAAGGAAACATCCTATAGTTACATCGTCAAAGTATCTGATATACATTGGGAAGGATCTCGCGTGTAACGTTTCATGACAACAAAACTGTTAAACAACCGCTATCAAGTTATCCAGGTACTCGGTGCTGGTGGGTTTGGGGAAACTTCCCTCGCAGAAGACATCCACCTTCCTTCCCGTCGTCGCTTCGTCATTAAAGAACTAAAACCTATTAACCACGATCCTGGAACTTCTCAACTCATTCAACAAAGATTTGAGAGAGAAGCCGCGATATTAGAAAATCTAGGGGAAACCAGCGATCAAATTCCCAAACTTTACGCCTATTTTCCCGAAAATAGCAAATTTTACTTAGTGCAAGAATGGATTGAAGGACAAACCCTCAGCAATATTATCCAATCAAAAGGCAAGTTAAATGAAACAGTTGTTAGAGAAATTCTTGTCAGTTTGCTGTCAGTTTTAGATTATGTCCACAGCAAAGGTATTATTCATCGAGATATAAAACCAGATAATATCATCCTTCGCTCCCAGGATAATAAACCAGTGTTAATTGATTTCGGTGCAGTGAAAGAAACTATCCGTACCGTGATCAATCCTTCAAGCAATCCTGTACAATCCATAGTTATCGGTACTCCTGGTTATATGCCCAGTGAGCAAGCGATCGGTCGTCCAGTTTATGCTACTGATATTTATAGTTTAGGCTTAACTGCCATTTATTTACTCACAGGTAAACACCCCCAAGAATTAGAAACTCACCCGCAAACAGGGCAAATATTGTGGCAACAATATGCTGCGGGAATATCCCCAGTAATGGTACAGATACTTACACAAGCTATTGAACCACGTCCTGGCGATCGCTACACCACAGCCAGTAAAATGCTCTATGCTTTAAAATCTGGTCAAAATAATTATAAGAATTACAAACCCTCCCATTCTCCCACCACCAGCGCCACAAAAATCCTTAACCAGCCAACTCAACCCACATATTCACCCGCAAAAACTCCAGTTATCAAACAAGTCAACAATCCTAATAACTGGCAGAAACCCGCTATCATTTTTGGTGGTGTAGCAATTGGTATTGTAATTGGTTTAGTAACAGCTTCTAACCGTCAGCCACAACCTTCAACTTCAGCGTCCACCAACTCCACAGTAACAACAGAAGCACAAACTCCCTCTGTTTTACCTACAAATTCCCCGGTTTTGGAAGTTTCACCCACACCAGTAATTACACCAACTCCCCCTATTCAACCTGAAATCATTTCTAATCCCATACCAGAAAGCAATTCTTCTCCAGAAATAACACCACCACCAGCGGATAAGCCTGTAATTGAAAATACTTCCATTCCTCCAGTCACATCCACACCCCAAGCGGAAATACAACAACAGCAACCACAGCCAGAAGCAGTTCCCTCAGCAGAGGTATTATCTGATTCTCGGAAACAGCCAGAACAACCGCCTACTCAACCAGAAGTATTGCCCAAATCAGAGGTATTTTCAGATACCCAGAAAAAGCCAGAAAAGAATAAACCTAAGTCAACAGGCCAATTAAATGCCACCAATATCAGGACAAGTGTACCAACATTTACTACAGGTACATCCAGAAGCACGGTAGAAGCCGCATTAGGCAAACCCAGAAGAGATTTAAGGGGATTATGGCCTAATACCCGTGCAGTTATCTATGAAGTAGTACCCGATAAAATAGACCTGGGTTATTTATTTGACCGTGACACTGGTAGACTCAGACAAACAGAAGTCGGTTTTGCGGGAACTGTAGATCATCAAATCATGCAAACAACTTTAAATGGTTTATTAGCAGGAAAAGCAACCGCAGAAATTCAACAAGGACTACAACAAATTCAACAACGTCAGACAGACAATTTTACCTTCAAAAAAGGTGGAGTTAAAGGGCAAATAATCAGGCAAAATTGCGATTCAATTTATATTAGTGTTTGGGAAGCAGATTTACATGATTTTGTTGATCCTGCAACGGCTAAACAATGTTAAACCAATTTAACAATTACCTCTAAAATACTCTCAATTTTTTGCCAGAATTAGGATGTCCAGGATTTGAGGATTTACAGGATGTTACTTGATGATGGTTGGTTATGTAGGGTTTGCTGATAGCGTAGCGTGGCGTTAGCCATATAAATCCGAAAACTTTACAGGTAAAGGGTTTTAGCTATTTTGACTTGTACTGAGCGACTTGTACTGAGCCTGTCCTGAGCCTGTCCTGAGCCTGTCCTGAGCCTGTCCTGAGCCTGTCCTGAGCCTGTCCTGAGCGGTGTCGAAGGGCGGTGTCGAAG